>JBHJNR010000295.1:0-14781 GCA_050330615.1 Cyanophyceae cyanobacterium | reverse complement strand
CTACCATTCAGCCCCTGGATTCGGCCGCTCCTACCCCTAGCTGTGGTAACACCTTTAGCCCTGCCCCGACGCCGGATCCCTTTTTTGAGACGGAAGATGGTGAGCCGATTCCCTAGTGGGGCGAGAAAAGATGGACAAAAAAAAGGATCCTCTTGCTGGGATGGGCAGAAGAAGATCCTTATCAAGGTCAGGACGGTAACAAACGGGAATCTAGTCGTCGGCATTAGGGGCGGCTTCGCCGGTCTCGATCCACAAGAAGAGCGCCACCATAGCAATGGTTGGCAATAACCAACCCACACACAAGACCATGTAAGGCTGTAGATAAGCAGCAGTCATTGTGATTCCTTCAGAAAATCAAGAGGACAATAAAGGCAAGATACCAGATCCGGATTGGGGTTACGGCTGGGATCAAGGATTGTAATGAATTGAAACCTCTGGGGTAGTAAGGACGGGATCCCTTGCTATCGAGGCTTAGACCAGGGGTTGCCACTTGACGGAACGGGCGCGGGACACCTCCACCACAAACTTGACACGGGGATCCTGCTGAGAGATGGCGTGTAAGGTTCTTAGCTCTTGCTGGGTGAGAACATGCCCTTCATAGAACCAAAACACGAGACCTTTTTTGCTGCCGGGGAGAGCGTCTTGGTATTGCTCGATCAGGCTGGGGAAGTAGTAGGTGCGTCTGTCGGACTTACCCAGGTGGGGGGGGCGTACCCCATGAATGCGATTGAGGGAGGCGGAGATATCGCCCAAGCCTTTAGCGCTCATGTGGACAACACCATAGCCAGCTCCGCGCAGGCGGCGGATGTAGTGGCTCTCAGGGCCGCCCTCTGCGGGGACACAGATCCCTAGGGATCCCAGTTTTTCGAGTTCTTTGACAAATCCCTGACCCGAGCCAATCAGCAACATGATCTCGCTGCTCCTGTGGTGCTTAACGTTTGTTCACTTCATCATCCTAGGTCAACATTGACCCTGGAAAAAGGATCCTCCCTAGTGGATCCCGCCTGAATGAGTGGAGACCGTTCGTTTCAAGTCCCGAAAGAGGCATCTAGAGAAGCATCTAACGGATAGGCAGAGGTCTGGTTGGGCTCAGATTTTCCCCCAAGAAATGCCCTCCAGCGTTCTGGCTGAGAAGGATCCGCCCTTTGGCTGATAGGATCCTAATGCTGTGCTGGCAAGTTAAGGCATTTTGCCGATGACAGGCCGATTGTCTGTCTATCCATTTTTTCTTGTCATCCCCTTATCGTAAAGAATCATGAGCAAAACTGTTGAAGAGTTGTTTCAGGACGCTATCAAACGTTATGAAGACGGGGAGTCCCATCAAGATCTGATTCCTGTCTTTACCTCCATCTGTCAACAGGCACCCAAATTTGCAGCAGCATGGACTTGCTTGTCTTGGCTGCACTTGCTAAACGGCCAAGCTGACCCAGCCCACAAAGCTGCTCAAACTGCGGTCAAATTGGATCCCGTCGATGCTCAACCCCGCGTCAACCTAACTTTAGCCATGTTAGAAGGCGGCAAAAAGGGAGTCAGACAACAGGTGGAAATCATCAAGCAAATCCTGATTCGGGATGAGGAACAGGTGGAGGTTGTCCGGACTAATTTGGCCGATGGACAAGGACGACGACCCGACTGGAAGCACGTAGAAAAGCTGCAATCTTGGTTGGGAGAGTAAGAGTACGTGACAACTCAAGGGTCATCAAAAAGACCTGAGCTTAATAAGTAGTTGTAATCCAGAATGCTTCGTTACATCCCTTTGAGAAGCTTAATCCAGCATTCAGAAAGGGGGTGTTAGACTCCACATACTTTCGAATCTGTATTCTGTATAACAACGGAGCTTACAAGCTATGACACCTGAAATGAATGTGCGCGTGAAGAACGAGACCCGCAATCACCAAGGATTCTTTGTTCCCCAGTCAGAGTACACCTTGGTCGATATGGATCATAATGGCTGGGCGCTGATCTGTGTTGATAATGCTCGTTGCTACTACGTCGACCCAGATTCTCTGGAAAAAGGGAACTGAATCTTTGCATGAGTTGGCTGAGGGTAGATTATTCCTGGTTTCAGCGATGACTCGATTGGCATAGAAGTTGGACGTGGTGGGTGCCTGCTGCTTTAGGATCCCACCCCTCCCAACCCGCGATCATCCTCGTTAGCGATCATCCTCGTTATACTAGACAGCCCTCGTTAAACGGTCATGATTAGACACACGATTAGACAATAGTGGCTAGGTCGTCCCCTGAATCCTACAAAGACTCATGTGACATGCTAAGAATTCTATCTATAGAACTTGAATAAGGTTTGAGTTGTAGCCTATGCGTCCAGGGATCCCTTGATGCATGGGCTACTTTTTGGGAGATCAAATGGGCGCAAGATTATTGAGGCCGACTGCACTCAAGGGTTGCAAAAAGGCAGTGTAGCCAGAGCTACAGCGAAATCAGACTGATTCTTCTATCCTTTGCAAGATCAAAAAAGGGTGAGGGATCAAGTCATGCGAATCCTCTTGGTGGAAGATGACGGACAACTCTCCGCCTCTTTGGTGGATGCTCTCACGGCTCAGAGTTATGTGGTGGATGCTGTCCGAGATGGGGAGATGGCTTGGCATCAGCTCCAGACTAGTGAGTATGACTTGGCGTTGCTCGATGTGACGTTGCCCAAGCTCGACGGGATCCGGCTCTGCCGCCGCATTCGAGATCGGGGCCAATCGCTGCCGGTGTTGATGCTGACAGCACGGGATACCTGCGACGATAAGGTGCTGGGGCTGGATGCAGGAGCTGATGTCTATATGATCAAGCCCTTCGATTTGCAGGAGCTGCTGGCTCAGATCCGAGCTAGTTTGCGACGAGGACAGGGCTCTATGTCGCCAGTCCTTAGATGGGGATCCCTAACCTTGCATCCCACCAGCTATGAGGTTAGCTATGGCACTACGGGGATCCGACTCACCCCGAAAGAGTTCTCCATCTTGGAGCTGTTGATGCAAAATGGTCGGCGGGTTATGAGCCGCACCTTTTTGTTAGAACGGCTGTGGTCGATGAGTGAGCCTCCCCATGAGGAAACCATCAAGGCTCATATCAAGGGGCTCCGCAAAAAACTTTGCCAAGCAGGGGCTCCACAGCAGTTGATCGAGACGGTGCATGGGGTGGGGTATCGGCTGAAACCCATCTAGTTCCTATTTTTTTGCTTCAGGATGCCGCTGGGATTGGTTCCCATGATGGAATCGGATTCCAATGAGAGCATCGTAGAGGAAGCTCCAGAATTCGGTACCCTGCCAAATCCCTAAGGTTTGCTTGCAACCTTTCTCATCCAATAGATGTTTGGCCTCTTTATAGGCGGTTTGGTATTTGTACCAGGGCACCGTCGGCCAGAGATGATGCACCAAGTGATAATTTTGGCCCAGCAGCAAGATATTAGTCAGCCAGCCGGGGTAGACTCGGGCATTATTCCAACGGCCCTGCTCATGAAAAGGTCGATGGGGCAGATAGTCAAAGAAAAGTCCCAGTAGCAGCCCCATAATGCAGGCAGGCGGGAGCCAATAATTCATGATGTAGTCGGAGTAACCAAACTGAAAGGCCAGCATAAAGGTGATCACCACTGTGGCCCGACTCAATCCCCACTCCAGCAGATCCCACTTGCCCTTACGCCACAAACCCCGCCGAAAGAAGTAGACCTCATGGTAGAAGAAACGTGGTGCGATCAGCCACAAAGGGCCACCGGTTGAGACATAGTGGTCAGGATCATGATCAGGATCGTTGACATGGGCGTGGTGCTCCATGTGAACCCGCTTAAAGACCGGATAAACAAACCCCTGTAACAAGGCAGATCCATGTCCTAGGGCCTCATTCATCAGCTTGTTGCGGTGGGCCACCCCATGAGAGGCGTCATGAATGACAGTACCCAGGACATACAGTGACAAAAAATTGAGCCAAAAGACGGCCCATCCCGGCCAATGCCAAAAGGCGTAACCCCCAAAGCAGCTAGCCGTGAGGATCACAGACCCTAAAAACATCACCAAGTTAGGGTTAAAGAAAGACTGAGGCGGGCCAACCAACTCATGAGGAATTGACCGGCGTTTGGGGGCCTCCTTGTCTGTTGAAGGCATCACCGAGCCGTCAGCAGCAACCGTCATTTTGTCTCCCACTCCTCTGCAAGTCCCACCACCCTACCAAGGGATCCCTGACGGTGTGGGGTAACTAATGTTAGCGAATCCTTAACATTACTTAGTATAGGGCCTCACATCCCTCCCTGACAGTTGATTTTCCACTCAGTGGTATTCATACCGCTTAGCTAAGCCCTATCCATCTCTGCCTTTCTATCTTTGTTTTGATCAAAGGATCCCATCGACACAGCCTATCCTAAAGCTCAGGGCAACCCGGTCTAGGTCAACCAAAAGGGGAGCCAAAGGACATGCCTTCAGCTCCCCCCAGTAGATGATTGCCGATAGTGACCGCTGAGAGTCGTTGATAGGACAAAAGGGATGGCCCCTCTCAGGCAGTCAATAAGGCGGGCTCTATGGTCGATGATGGGTGATTGTGGATCGATTGGTATCGTATTTGATTATCGTGATTAGTTGTCGTAGACCCGACACTCGATGGCATCAGGGTTATCGGCACAGTGCTGCTCTAGGCTATTGAGCTTGACGGGCTGATGGCTACGGGCAGCCAAAACCTCTTCAACGGCATCCCATGCGGCGCGGCAGTGGGGATCCCCTTCTCCATATTCAGAACAGATCGCACGAGCATTCTCTAGCTCTTTGCTGACCACATCTGACAAACCCATGAACGTTCTCCTCAGCTCATGTACACAGCCTTAGCCTTCAAAAATGGCCTTTAGCTGTTCTGTTCATTTCCTATCGTAACCCATGACTCTTGACCCATATGGTATTTCTGGCCACGCTAGGTTAAGACAAGCTATAGGTTTGTTTTAATGAGAACCATTTTGCCAGAGGGGATCCCCTGATCTTCTATTGATCTGGTATTGATCTCAGGAACAGATGATCTGAAAGAACGCTAACAGACTCAATCAACCTTGAGCAGCAGCTAATCTGACAGACTTTAACCTAAACACAGGGCTGAGAGGGTTGTTACAATCATTTACAGTATCGCTGTAGCCCTATGGTTAGCCTAGATTCCTCTGACGATTTTGCTCTCAATGGCTTTCATACTGATCTGCTGCTCAAGGGTCAAGATGCGCCGGCCCGACCCTCATTAGCCTCGGTGGCCGAGGTTCCCAAGATGGGGGGATCCCGATTGGGTCATTCCAACCGCTGGATCTGGCATAACTGGGATATCCACTACACCTATGAACCTAGCCGCGCCCAAACTTCCACAGGACAGGTGAGTGTGACTGCGGCTCCAGTGCTTTTGCTGCACGGGTTTGGGGCATCGGTGGGGCATTGGCGACATAACATCCAGCCGCTGGGATCCCAGCGTTCGGTCTATGCTCTCGATCTGTTGGGGTTTGGCGGCAGTGCCAAGCCCAAGGTGGACTACACCATTGATCTGTGGGTGGATCAGGTGATCGACTTTTGGGAAACTCACATCAGTCAGCCTGTCGTTTTGGTCGGCCATTCGGTGGGTGGCCTAGTTGCTCTGTTGGTGGCAGCCCGCCGCCCAGAGATGGTCAAAGGTCTCTGTCTAATCAGCTGTGCGGATGGCCCTCACCCCGAAGAACTGCCAGCACCGCTGGAGTGGCTAGTCCAAGGACTGTGTGAAGTCTTGATTGGCATCGTGGGCAACCCCTTGACCTATCCCCCTCTGTTTCGCTGGCTCCGGCAACCGGACGTTCTGCGTCGCTGGATCGAGAATGTCTATCAAAACAAAGCGGCTGTCGATGAAGATCTGGTGCAAATCTTTCTCCAGCCCGCCTTTGACGAAGGGGCTGAATACGTTTTTCTCGATGCCTTTCGGGCCATTTTGACCCGTCGTTTTGATAGCCCTCGGCGGGTACTGCCCCGACTCAAGGTGCCTATCCTGCTGATCTGGGGCCAACAGGATCCGGCAGTCCCCAGTTTCTTGGCGGATCAATTTAAGAAATGGCAGCCCGCCCTAACTTTGATCAAGCTGCCGGGCATTGGCCACTGTGCCCACGATGAGCTGCCCGGTTGGGTCAATGCCTTAATTGGAGAATGGGCTGCTAGCTTAGAGCGAATTGGATCTTGAAGCCCGGATCCTGAAGCCAAAGATCAGCCGACAAAAAACAGGCCCAACCTAGTGCCCCCATCCTAAATCTCAGATACAGTTGGCTCTGAGGATGAGCAGGAGGATCCCGTGAACGTTAAATCTCAACCCACTGGCTTGCGACCCAAAGGTCGTCTGTCTAATTTATATTTGGGGATCCTATTGAGCTGTCTGAGTGCTGGCCTAGCACCAGCCTCGGCCCAACCTGCGGATCCCGCAACCACCGAAGCAACAGAGGAAACGTTTGATATTGGATTGGCGTTTTCCCCCGCCATTCAGTCTCGCGTGAACCGAGAACTGGTCAGTATCTGCGGGGGCTTTCGTTGTGAAGACTACCGTCGTGTTGTCCGGGTGGCCATCCAGCCAGAAGACAGCTTAGAACAACTCACCGAACGCCTCAAAGCCGCGATGTTGGCGGAGGTTGAGCGAACATTTTCAGCGGCCAACTCGCCAGAGCGGGTTGTGGTTGAAGGCTATGTGTTTCGCGGGTCTAACATCTTCACCACAGTCGAAGTGCCCCTCTTTGTCATGTTTGTCCCCCGCCATCGCTGGGTTGTAGAGCGTTTTAGCATCGAAGATGATGCCATCCTCTATCCTGAGCTGATTAGACAGGTGGAATCTGCCCTGGGCAACTTAGTCCCGCCGTCTTCAGCTGCTGTCCCCTCTGAGACTCTCCCGCTTCTGCCACCACCTCCTCCTCCTCCAGTGGAAGCCCCTCCCGCTCAAGAGTCCTCAGAGTCAGAGGATGGTGCTCCAGAGGGTTCCACCCAACGGGAACCTGTAGATTCTTAGTGACGGGATCCGGCGAAAGATTTTTCCGGACTTTCCTCCGAAGTTGCAGTAGGGTTTGCTATACTAGTTAAGCATTTGCGACAGTTGAGACGCAGATGTGTTTGTGGGTCGATGCCCGAGGGGTTAAAGGGGGCGGACTGTAAATCCGCTGGCTACGCCTACGTTGGTTCAAATCCAACTCGGCCCACCACCATCTCAACACCAATAGGCCCTCATGGCTCAGTGGTAGAGCACTCCCTTGGTAAGGGAGAGGTCACGAGTTCAAATCTCGTTGAGGGCTTGACTTACAACCCATTCCTAGAGCGGGTTTTATTATATTTAGGGATCCCGTTGTACAGTCTCAAACTAAATGTCACCGATCTCAAATTGGTGTCATTGTCTCAAAACCGTGTCGGCTAATGCGCTAGGCACTTCTTTCCATTTTGACCTCAGCCGCAGGGTGATCACGCCAACAGACCTACTTTTTGCCCGCCTCTGCTCACGAGAACTGCACTGGTTGCAAGATTATTCTAAAGGCCCTGTTTCACCCTACTCAGGATGGAATGGGTGATTACAACGGGTTGTAGCCTTGGTAAGCCCTCAACGAGATTTCTTTCAACCCACTCATGATGGAATGGGTGATTGCAACCGTTGACGAACCCTAGGGCACTCTAGCAAGATTCCTCTTTCAACCCACTCATGATGGGATGGGTGATTGCAGCCTAAACTATCGATGTAATACACAGGGGATCCCGTCTTTCAACCCACTCATGATGGGATGGGTGATTGCAGCCCCAACCGTATAAATCCCTGACTACACAAGAGATCCAGACATAGTTTCCGCGAACCTTGCAGCCAGTGCCCAAAAAAGGCTCCACATAGAGGTTAAATAAGCCTAAGAGACCTCTCTAACCCCTATTGCATCAGCCTTTGGTCAGTTGCGCGAACCTGGTTGCAATCCCAATCGATCCCAATAGGGTTAAAACCCCTACTGGGGGTGGGTTCCCCCTTGATCGGGGGTGATTCAGTAACCACCACTACAGTAGACCCGTACCCTCTTGCTGGGGGCGCACCTTATTCCCGACCTTGATGATCGGCAGCTTCGGGGTGGGCAGTTACCAGGGGCAGAAAGCACAACCGTTTACCGACGGTCAAACTACCCCATACTCTTCGCAATCCAGAGGCTCAAGGAGCATAGAGTGCGGCGCGACGATGCTAATTCAGTTGTCATGGTACAGGGTGCATGAGGCTGTTTTAAGAAGCAATACGAAGGTGATAAACACTCATTGCTAGCTCCAGGGCTTGATCCCTTGCCCTAGTTCCAGAGCCTAGGATTCCTTCCTCAACAACCACACTTGCCTTGGATGCACTGCTGCGGATGGCATCCAATAATCTTCCGTAGCTCCAGCGGTGAGCATTCATACGGTATTGTTTAGCGTACTGCCG
The DNA here is from genome assembly GCA_050330615.1 of Cyanophyceae cyanobacterium. Classification (GTDB taxonomy): domain Bacteria; phylum Cyanobacteriota; class Cyanobacteriia; order Thermostichales; family Thermostichaceae; genus JAAUUM01. The sequence goes on along the minus strand of JBHJNR010000295.1, from coordinate 6,387 downwards.
CTGGATTTCCTTACTATCGGGGATCCGCTGCTCTGCCCTCGATTGGATCTGAGCCTGAACTTCTTCGCGGATATCCCGTACTTGAGGGATGGCAATGCTCCCCGCAAGATGCTCTTGGGTAAATATGACAACCGCCTTGGCAATTAAACGCTCCACATGAACCGCTAGAGGAGATTCTTGGGGAAGCGTGTGTTGCCCTTTCCTCTGACAGGCTTTCCGCTTCTGGAGATTATCCCGCTGTTGGTAGCGAAGACGATGAACTAGGTTGTAGTCTTTCCCCAAAAGCTGCTTAAGAGAACGCCAAGCAATTACCCGCTTTTGCTCCACATCCACTAGTGCTACTGATGCCAGGTGATGAATATCGATAGTGAGGGCTGCAATCAGATTGGGTTGACCCTTGTAAACGCGGTGATGCGGGCGAAGGAACTCGCCATGAAGACGGGTTACGGTTGCCTGCTGGCGGTTCCGAAAGCCCATCTGGGTTGCTGACAACTCCCCTCGTTGCTCCAATTGGGCAACCATGTGCTGGGCTTTTGCAGCTTTTTCTTGCCGGACGATCTCTGTCCCCTCCTGAAACCAAAGGCGAGTATCCAGAGTGCAGTTGAGGTAAACGTAGTTGGCTTGCCAGGGATCCCCTCCTTTTGGGTCTCCTTCTTTCCAAAGAAGCTGGGCCGATCTCAAAGTAAATAATGCCTCCGAGTGCTGCCCCTTACTGGCCTTAAACGTCTGTTGGTCTTCCCAGAAACGGTGAAGCCATCGGAGTTGCCGCTGATCACAATGGACCTTGAATACCGACTGGCTCAGACCACTAAACTTTACGCACAACCGACCTTTGGGATCCTTTGACCAAACAATGCTGGCATTGGTGGTGTACTGAACTGGGAATGGAAGGCGGGCAGGTTGAGTCATGATCTGTGCCTGCCACTGTTGGAATGCTGAGGTCTCCTCAAAGTGAGTAGTCTTGCCTGTATCTAGGGCTTGCTGAGCTACTGCTCCGCTTAGGTCTCGACCCTGTGGGATCCGCCCTTCAATCTGCTGCTGAAGCCGCTCTATTTGAATCTCAATTTTGCGGCGTTTGCGCGCCAGCTTCTTTTCATCCTCTGGCTTGGAGGGGATCCGCCGCCCGTGCTTGAGCAAATAGGCAATAGCCGAACACGCCAGGGCATCTTGAGAGGTTTCTGCCTCGTAGTAAGCCTGAAACCAATTGGCAGGAGGATTATTAAGGAGTTGCTGGGCATGGCCTTGGAGGGCGGCAAGATTGGATCCACAGAGCTGGGCCAGGGCTTGATCCGATTGGAGCATTGCTAACCACTTTTGCTTGCCCACCTGTCGATTGTGGAGCTGCTGGCGGCCCTTGAGCCACGCCTTGTAGATCTGGGTCACCTCATTTTGGGCTGAGGCAATCCACCGTGCTGAAAGACCGGAAAAGGGATCCTCGTGCCTGAGTTCACTTACCAGAGTGTTGACCACTGAAGAGGGGAGCTTCCCCTTTTGCTGCCATGTGATGGAGTCTGGGTGAACTGCCAATCGCATCAGGAGCGTATTCACGAAGGGCGTATAGACTCCAGCCATCAACTCCCAGAGATGGTGGCGGGTTGGCTCATCTGCCACAAGACGGCATTGGATGGTGATGAGGCTCATAGGGATCCCCTAAGTTCTCGCTTATAGTAACACGTATGTTTTATCGTCCGCCAGTGATCTAGCTGGGATATGATCCGAGGGTGAGAAAAATCATTACTAGGCTTTATGGCAAAGCTGTTCTTCACCACGAAAGAAGCGGCTGAGATTGTGGGCTGTACAGCCCGTCAGGTGCAGCACTGGCGTAATAAGAAACTGGTGGTACCAACGGTCGATACCACAGGAACAGGGCACAGCGTCTATTACAGCCGCGAGAATTTGACGGATCTTGCCATCGTGCATTTCATCCTGGAGCGAGGCTATAACTTTCAGGTGGCTGAAACCGCTCTGGAACAGTTGCGGGAAATCGACTCACGGTATAACTCTCCACAAGCCAAAGGACATTACCTGCTGAAATGGGATCCCACCCTGGAGAAGCTGACGCTGGTTGAGTATGATACCGAGCAAGTGGAAAGGGAACTGGTGGCAGGGCAGCTCAGTGTCACGTCCTTGGGCCTTGACCCTTTAAATCAACGGATTGAGTGGGGGATCCGGCGCACCCAATCGGGGAATCAACGGGTTCGAGAGGGAGTGTTTCACTATCTGGCGACCATGAACGAGGCTGATACCTGCCGCGAATATGTCTTTCCCAGACTCCAGGAGGCAGGGTGGGCAACTCCGCCGTATTCCATCACGGAGCAACGCCCCTTTACGGATGGGCGGATCCTACCTACGGGGAACAAGGTGAGGCGGGGAAAACTGAAGCGGGCAGACTATCTATTACGCTATCAGCGGGACTTTTTGCTGGCCGTAGTAGAAGCAAAAGCCAATTACAAGTCCCCATTAGATGGATTACAACAGGCCAAGAGCTATGCCGAGATTCTGGGGTTGAAGTTTGCCTATGCCACCAATGGGACGGGCATTGTCGAGTTTGACTTCACTACGGGTTTGGAGTCTACACTAACCAGCTTTCCCCCTCCAGAGACATTGTGGGCGCGGTATTGCCGTAGCGAGGGGCTGAGCGCGGAGCAGGTGACCAAGCTCCTCACCCCCTACAACCTGCAATCCGGCAAGCCACCTCGCTACTACCAGGAAATTGCCATCAACCGCACTGTGGAGGCGTTGATCAAAGGGGAGAAACGGCTGCTGCTGACAATGGCAACTGGGACAGGCAAGACCACAACAGCATTCCAGATCTGCTGGAAATTATGGTCGAGCTTATGGAACCTAGAGGGTGGCCCCCGCCATCCCAAGATTCTCTACTTGGCTGATCGGAATGTCTTGGTGGATGATCCTATGAACCGGGACTTTGCCCCTTTTGGGGATGCGGTCTATAAGGTGCAAGGGGAGGTGGTACTGAGTCGGGATATCTACTTTGCGATCTATCAGGCTATCGCCCAGGATGAGCGGCGACCAGGACTCTATCGAGAGTTCCCCTCTGACTTTTTCGACCTGATTATTGTGGATGAATGTCATCGGGGATCCGCTCGGGCTGATAGCTCTTGGCGGGAGATTTTGGCCTACTTTGAGCCTGCTGCTCAACTGGGGCTGACAGCGACTCCTCTGCGGGATGAGTCACGAGACACCTACAGCTACTTCGGTAATCCTCTCTATACCTACTCCTTGAAACAGGGGATTGAGGATGGGTTCTTAGCTCCCTATCGGGTGTACAGGGTCGTCACCAGTGCGGATGCGGTGGGGTGGCAACCCTCTCCAGGGGAGTTGGATCGCTTTGGGAGAGAGATCCCAGAAGGGTTGTACGGGACAAAGGATTTTGAGAAGGTAATTGCCCTACGCTCTCGGACTGAGGCGATTGCTAAGCACTTGACGGAGTTCCTGAAGAAAACGGATCGCTTTGCCAAGACGATTGTGTTTTGCGTTGACCAGGAACACGCCCATGAGATGCGGGGAGTCCTGAATAACCTCAATGCGGATTTGGTGCAGCAGTACCCCAACTATGTGTGCCGGGTGACCAGTGATGAGGCGAACATCGGGCGAGGGCATCTGGATATGTTCAAGGATGTGGATCAAGTGGCTCCAGTGATTTTGACCACCTCCCAGTTGTTGACGACGGGGGTGGATGCGCCCACCACCAAAAATATTGTGATTGCCCGTGTGGTTGGCTCTATATCGGAGTTCAAGCAGATTATTGGGCGGGGAACGCGGGTGCGGGAAGAGTATGGCAAGCTCTTTTTTAGCATCCTGGACTACACGGGATCCGCCACGCTCCATTTTGCTGACCCGGAGTTTGACGGGGATCCCGCCTTGATTGATGAGTCAGCAATTGATGATGAGGGCAATGTGACGGAGGAGACGGTGGTGCAACCGGAGCCTGAGCCAGAGGAGGGATCCCAGGAGATTCCCAATCGTTCAGGCATTATGCCTAGCCCAGAGGTCACGGAGCCGCGCAAATACTACGTGGATAACGTGCAGGTACAGGTAGTGCATGAGCTGGTGATGGAGATGGATGCCGATGGGAATCAGTTGCGCTGTGTGGAGTATGCGGATTACACAGGGGAGCAGTTACGCAAGATTTATCCCAATTCGGAGGCATTACGAGCCAGTTGGCAGGATGGTGATCAGCGGGAGTTGGTGCTGGCTCAATTGGAGGAACGGGGGATCAATGTGGCGGCTCTGGCAGCAACCCTGGATCAACAGGAGGCGGATCCCTTTGATCTGTTGTGCCACTTGGCGTTTAATGCCCCTTTACTGACCCGGCGGGAAAGAGCAGAACGGTTACGGCGCAACCTACCGGACTTATTTGAGCAGTATGGGGTAGAGGCCCGTGCTATTTTGGATGACCTGTTGGAGAAGTATGCAGATTATGGGCTGACGCAACTGAAGGTGCCGGATGTGCTGAGGATCCCGCCGATCTCAAACCGGGGCAATATCGCTGAGATCATCAGGATTTTTAATGGGGCGGAGCAACTGAAGGCGGCGGTGGAGCAGTTGCAGTCCAATCTTTATGCGGCATAGGTGGCAATGGTACGAACAAAGAAAACCAAGACTGAGACGGCTCTAACGTCTGCCCAACAACTGGGATCCATTATCAAGTCCACCCGCGACATCATGCGGAAGGATAAGGGGCTGAATGGGGATTTAGACCGCCTGCCCATGTTGACCTGGATCATGTTCCTGAAGTTTTTGGGTGATCTGGAGGAAATGCGGGAGGGGGAAGCCTCGTTAGAGGGCAAGCCCTATGAGCCTTTGATTGAGGCTCCCTACCGTTGGCGGGATTGGGGACGGGATCCCAAGTCCATTACAGGGGATGTGCTGATTGCCTTTATTAGCCAGGATGAGGCACCCCGACCGGATGGCACCCGTGGGGCGGGGTTGTTTGCCTATTTGCGGAACCTGAAATCGCTAGATGGCAAGGGACAGCAGGAGATCATTGCCAATATCTTTCAGGGGGTGATGAACCGGATGGGGTCTGGTTTCTTACTGAGGGACGTGATTGACAAGATCAATGGCATCAATTTTGCTGCCTCGGAGGAGGTGCATACCCTGAGCCGCCTGTATGAGTCATTGCTGAGGGAATTGCGGGATGCAGCAGGCGATTCGGGGGAGTTTTATACCCCCCGTCCGGTGGTGCAGTTTATGGTCAAGGCATTGGATCCACAGTTGGGGGAGACGGTGCTGGATCCAGCGTGTGGGACGGGGGGCTTTTTGGTAGAGGCGTTTGACCACCTTCAGGCGCAGGTGAAGACGACTCAAGATAGAGAGGTATTGCAGTGGAAGTCGCTGTATGGCAAGGAGGCCAAAAGCTTGCCCTATCTACTTGCACAGATGAATCTGCTGCTGCATGGACTGGAGCGACCAGACATTGAGTATGGCAACTCGCTGGCGGTGAATTTGACTTCGCTAGGGGTAAAGGATCGGGTGGATGTGATCTTGACCAATCCGCCGTTTGGGGGTGAGGAGGAAGGATCCATCAAAAGTGGCTTTCCTAATGATTTGCAGACTGCGGAGACGGCAATGCTGTTTTTACAGTTGATCATGCGGATGCTGAAGATGCCACAGCAGAGCCAAGGCAAGGCCGGACGGGCAACGGTGGTGGTGCCGAATGGGACGCTATTTGGGGATGGAGTGTGTGCTCGGATCAAGGAGCGGCTGCTGAAGGACTTTAACCTACACACGATTGTGCGACTGCCCAATGGGGTGTTTGCACCCTACACCATCATTCCGACCAATCTCTTGTTCTTTGACCGCACTAGGCCAACCGAGGAGATTTGGTACTACGAGCATCCGCTACCAGAGGGGCGCAAGAATTACACCAAGACGAAGCCAATCCAGTATGAAGAGTTTGGGGACTGTCTGGCATGGTGGCATGACCGTAAGGAGACGGATCGGGCGTGGAAGGTGCCTGTGGCGGAAGTGCTGAAGTATGACGGTGAGACGCTGGTATCGGTGAATCTGGACATCAAGAACCCTAATGGGAAGGAGGAGCTTTTCCATAAGCCGCCAGAGGAGTTGCTGGCAAGCATTTGGCAAAAGGAACAGCGGATCCTGGAGATTTTGGGGGATATTAAAGATGCGCTAAAAAGAGAGGGGGATTTGTGAATTGGCCGGAAAAAAACTCCTATCCAAGAGTAAATTTAGGAAAGGTATTGGTAAAATCTGATAACTGGGTAAAGGTTGATCCAGAGAAGTCTTATCAGGGTAAGCGCAAGAAAAAAGAGCCCATAATATGCTAGGGGACCACCCAGTTAATCTACCCCCCAAGATTCCCATGGCAAAAGGCTTTGACCTCACTCTAGACTCAGCCAAAGC
>JBHJNR010000294.1:0-5562 GCA_050330615.1 Cyanophyceae cyanobacterium | reverse complement strand
GAGAACGTTTGTCCCAGTAACCAAAGGGAGAAGTCATCCTGAAAGGTTTGGCGGAGGTATTTACAGAGGTTGTCGTAGGGCATTGAGGGTTGGAGCGGAGCAATAGCAGCAGTCTACCTGAAGGCTAGGGATCCCCCTGTGTCAAGATTCAGTTGCAGCCGTTTGCTGCCAATATCGGCTTTTTTTACCATCAGGGATCCCTAGTTTTGCAGTTGCTGGACTTGCTCTAGGGTGAGTCCTGTGACAGCAGCAATTTGGACGGGATCCATGTCTGTAGCTAGAAGGTTGCGGGCAATAGATTGGGCAGCTTGTTGGATCCCGCGCTGTTCCCCCAGTTGGATCCCTTCCTGCCTGATTTCCTCATACCATGGTGACTCTCTCAAGACCGCCATGTCCCACCTCATGATGTCTACCACTAACTGACTATCCAAGACAAACCTAACAAAAAAGGCTAACAGCGGTTCCAATTTACCTCTCTAATTGATGCAAGAGGTTTAGCCTCCAATCTGAGGGGAGCTCTGTCCAACCTTAACCTTCCCTTCATCAATCAATGGGCTGACTCCACTAAAATACGAAAGACCAACAGCGCCGTTTCTGATCAGAGATTGCCCGTCAGGATCGATGAAGAAAGGAACCTAGATTGGCTGTTTGCGTCATCCATCGTAAATGTTGCTGTTGCGAGGCTTTGACTGTGCTGAGAAAACCGTTTGCTTGGGTGATGGGATCCAGCTTGGCTCTGGCCAGCTTGATGCTGGGTGGAGTGGTGGCACCAGCCGCACTGGCCCAAGATACCCCTGACCGCTTGGTGTTGGGGATGGTGCCCTCCCGTGAAGCCGATCGGGTGGTGGATAGCCTGGATCCCTTGGCAGAACTGCTCTCTGAAAAGATTGGGATCCCGGTCGAAACCTTTATTTCCACCGACTACACCGGATTGGTGGAAGCGGTGGGTACTCAGCGGGTGGATATCGGCCTGTTTGGCCCTGCCTCTTTGGTAGAAGCGGTCGACCGTCATGATGCCCGCATCATCTTGGCCTCAGTTCGCCGGGGATCCACCACCTACAAATCTCAATTTAATGTCCCTTGTGATGGCGAAATTGATGACTTTACCGATTTAGCCGGTAAGTCCATCGCTTTTGTGGATCCTGCCTCTGCTTCGGGCTACCAGTTTCCCTTTGTCTTTTTGAGTACCGAGCATGACATCAATCCCGACGAAGATATGGACTCCATCTTTGCGGGCAGTCATGATGCGGCGGTGCTAGCGGTCTATAACGGCGATGTGGATGTGGCGGTTTCCTTCAATGATGCTCGGACTGCTATTCAGCAAGATTTTCCGGATGTGATGGAGAAGGTTTGCATTCTGGGCTACACCTCTGATATTCCCAATGATGGTGCCGTTGTGCGATCAGGCCTATCAGACGAATTGGCCGAGCAGATCGCCCAAGCCATGATTGAGATTGCGGAGACAGAAGAAGGCCAAACCTTGACCGATACGTTGTTTAACGTGACTGGTTTTGCAGCCATCGATCCTTCGGTTTACGATATCGTGCGAGAAGTCTCGGCCACCTTCCGACGGAGGTAAGGACTGATGAGATCTCGATCAAGATTGGCTTGTCTCCTTACCTAGCGTGAACTGATGCTGATCATTGATCGGGTTGAGGTGGTCTACCCCAACGGATTCAAGGCTCTGAAAGGAATTTCCCTAGAGATCCCCACAGGGCAATTTGTGGTGATCGTGGGTCTGTCGGGAGCGGGCAAGTCCACCCTAATTCGCACCATCAATAACCTGGTGGTACCTGTGTCAGGGCAGGTCTCTATCGATGGCCAGTCCATCACCCAAGCCCAGGGATCCCAGTTGCGGCAGATGCGTAGCCAAATCGGCATGATCTTCCAGACCTACAACCTGGTCAAACGCACCACCGTCCTGCGCAATGTCCTCTCGGGACGGTTGGGATCGGCACCAGCCCTGCCTAGCTTAGTGGGGCTTTTTAGCCGCGAAGATCTTTTGGTAGCTCATGCCTGTCTGCAACGGGTGGGGATCCCTGAGAAGGCCTATGTGCGGGCGGATGCTCTGTCGGGGGGGCAACAGCAGCGGGTGGGGATCGCTCGGGCTTTGGCCCAACAGCCACGGGTGATGTTAGCCGATGAGCCGGTGGCCAGCTTGGATCCCCCCACCGCCAATTCAGTCATGGCAGATCTGAAGCGAATTGCCCAAGAGGATGGCATCACAACGCTGGTCAATCTGCACTTTATCGACATGGCCCGCGACTATGCCGATCGAATCATTGGCATGAGGGATGGGGAGGTGGTGTTTGACGGCCCCCCTGAACAGGCCACCGATCAGGTGTTCACCAATATCTATGGTCGCTCCATCGACACCGCCAAAGACTTGATCGCGGGCTAATGGCATGATGACGCCCCCTCACCGTTCTTTCCCTCAGCCTCCCCTCAAGCCTCGTTTGCAAGCGGTGGTCAGTTGGGGATCCTTTGGGGTTTTGCTCCTCTACTCGGCCTGGAGCACGGGGTTTTCCTTTCCTGTCTTAGTCCAAGGGATCCCGGATTTTGTCCGCTTCTTTGGCAATATGTGGCCTCCCGATTGGCGAGCGTTGCCGGAGATCATTACCCCTTTGGTAGAAACTCTGCAAACCGCTTACTTGGGCACCGTCTTTGGCACCCTGCTGGCCATGCCCCTGATCTTTTTGTCTAGCCGCAATACTACCCCCAATGGGCCGCTGATGTGGTTGGTGCGGGGCGGGTTGACAGTGGTGCGCAGCGTCCCTGATCTGCTCTATGCGGCGGTTTTGGTGGGGATCCTGTCTTTTGGCCCTTTGCCAGGGATGATCGCTCTGGTGATCTTTACCACCTCAGTCTTGGCCAAGTTAGGCAGCGAGACCGTCGAGGCTATTGATCCTGGCCCGCTGGAGGCGTTGCAGGCGGTGGGGGCCAATCGTCTCCAGCAGATTGTCTATGGGGTGATCCCGCAGGTATCCGCCACCTTGACGTCGTATGTGCTCTATATCTTTGAGATCAACGTGCGGGCTTCCACGGTGTTGGGCTTTGTGGGGGCAGGGGGCATTGGCCAATTGCTGCGGCGATATCTCAGCTTCTTTGACTACCAGGGCACCGCCGTTTTGCTGTTGATCGTGTTTGGGGTGGTGCTGATCATCGATAGTCTTTCTGCTTATCTGCGCACTAAGCTGATCTGAATCTCAATTCTTGCCATGCTCCCTGGCCTACAGGCGCAGGGATTCAAACAGCCTCGCAACTGGTTCTTTCTGGCTCATCCCCAACACTTAGCGTAACCTGGGTCTGACCCCCAGTCCTAAGCGATCTAGGCTAGAGGTCGCTTGGCAGCCATCCCCATTGGACGAGGAAACGTGGCAGGCGTGGGCGCACTTTTTTCTAGCAAGATCCCATGTCGGATCCCATGGGTGATGGGGGTGACAAAGGGATCCACCGATTTGATGATTGCCCCCAATTTTTGACAGGCTCGTTGGAGGGCGCTCTCTTGCTCCAAATCCCAATGGCCCCGATAGAGCAGGGCATGGCCACCGATCTTCAGCATCGGCAGACTCAATTCTGCACAGACCACGGCAGATCCCAAGGCCCGATTGAGGGCTAGATCATAATGCTCTCGTCGGAGTTGGCCCCAGGTTTCAGCCCGCTCCGCTTGCACTTGGATCCCCACTAAGCCCAACTTTACTGCCACCATGTCGGCAAACTGCATCCGGCGTTGGGTGGCATCTAACAGTGTCACCCGCCACTCAGGATTGGCAATCGCCACCGGGATCCCTGGAAAGCCAGCCCCGCTGCCAATATCGATCACCGTGTAAGGAGGCTCTGCAGGGTGATCATCCTGGCCCAGACCGTCCCCAGTTCCCAAGACACCCACCGAAAGCACCTGAAGGGGGCGAAGGGAATCCCACAAATGCTTTTCCCAAAAGTCCACTGACTCGGTAATGCGGGTGAGATTCTGGGTTTGATTGCCCTCTATCACCCAATCATAAAGCTGCTGAAACTGGCTTATCTGGGTCGGCGTAGGATCCCAGTCGAGATACTGCTGCCAACTGGCCCGCGACCACAGCTCAGCATTCATTAGGGATCCCGGAATAATGACTTGTTCGTCTGTATCTTCAATTTTGTCTGTATCTTCAATATCTTCAATGCCATCAATGCCTGAATTCAACTGATTCGGCACGTCGTTAGCCCTCTCATCAAGATTTGCTCTGCGTTTTAACTGGCGATTGGGGCAAGAATTTGATTGAACAAATGCTCCATCTCCTGAGTTACCCCTTGCAGGGATCCATTTGCCCGCACTAAGTCTTGGCTCAGAGCTACCACTGGCACCAGATCCATCTCTCGTAATTGCTCAAGCGCAGGATCCCGGCTGACATCTAATAGGGCGGGGGATGTCTCAAAGTAACCTTCCAACTCCCGTTCAATTGAGATTAACACCGCCTCGAATTGATCGATCCCGCCCTGCAACTGCGGCACCAACGCCATCAATCGTTGATGTTGTTGTTGTAAATGCCCCACATAACCGGGTAACTCTTGGGAGAGCTGAGACAGCAGTTGCATCTCCTCTCCAGCAGATACAGGCACAGATACAGGCACTGGCAATGTGGATAACCAGTAGCGAGCCTCGACTGATTCCAGCCACAAATCATCACATAATTGCACGCATTGCACCAGCATCTGGCGGGCAATTTCCAGGCGACCATATTGGGGATCCAGCCAGGTCAGCCGTAGATCTTGAATATAGTCTTGCCACAAGAGATGCAGATCAAGCTGCCAGGATCCAACTCCTTGCCGCCGAGAAGACTCAACGCGATGGTCAGCAACCGTGGCTAACCCCAGCGACAAACTAGCCAAACCCCATCCCAGCGCCAGTAGGCCAGTTAAAACAAGCCCTGGCGTCATCCCTGCCCACCCCCACCGTTCCCAGCTTTCTTTTTCCTCCAAACCCAGGCTCAAAACCCCTGCCACAGTCATGGTCATACCTGCCACCAAAGCCGAGCCTTGTTGGATCCAACTCTGGCCACTCCGCCATCGCTGCTGGTGCTGGTAGCGACGCCTCACATAGTCTCGAAAGGTTTCGGTAGGATTCATGGCCAAGGCAAGCGATCAGAGCACAACCCAAAAACAGAAACTTTTTACGTTCATCTTCTTCTTTATCTCAACACATGATCTGGGATCCCGACACCCAACCAGAAGATCAATAGGGGGCAGGGATCCTAATCAGACTGCTACAGTAGAGGATAAACCTTTTCGATCCCTATTCCCTGTATCGCAAGATCCCTAGCCCTATCAATTGGTTTTGATCCCATTAATTGGTTCTCATGAGTGGCTCTTGGGGTGCTCTTAGAACTCATAGCAACCATTACTCATAGCAACCATTCCTGATCATCGCGTGATGGATGGATGACTGATTATTGTCTTCCCCCTATTCATTCAACAGAGGCGCTTCTGTGATTTCCGCATCTTCTTCCCTTACTTCCTCTCAGTCCCCTAGCCCGGATCCCTATCGCCGCCAGATGGTGGTCATTCTGGACTTCGGATCCCAGT
>JBHJNR010000293.1:0-10986 GCA_050330615.1 Cyanophyceae cyanobacterium | reverse complement strand
AGGGATGGTTTCAGACTAGTACTACTGAAGCGGTGGCTGATACACTGGCTCCCATCTTGCATTGGCGAATCTGCCATGTGTGGGATTGGTTGGTGACGGCAGATATTGAGTTGGGTTTTCCCACATTTCCGATTGCAGAAGTGTACGGCATGGATCAATCTGAGGGAGAGGAGCCTTTAACCGCTCGGACAGGGTGTATTGGGTGTCCGTTGGTGCAAGAGGATCGGGCGTTGGAAACAATTGTTAGCCGCCCGCAGTGGGCTTATTTGGCTCCGTTACGGCAGTTGCGACCGTTGTACGGGGAAATTAAGAAACCTCACCACCGCTTGAGGAAACATGGCGAGGTGAATAAGAACGGATCCCTCGCTGCGAATCAAGGTCGATTGGGGCCATTACATATGGAAGCGCGGCGGTGGATGCTGGAGCAGGTATTACGGATCCAGAATGAAGTGAATCAAGCGGCTCGTGCTGTAGATCAGGCTGAGATTAGCTTGATCAATGAGCAAGAATTACACCGCATCCATGAGCTAATAGAGGCGAACACCTGGCCAGATAAATGGGATGGATCCGAGCATCATGGTGAGATCTTATTACCTCAGATTCATGCTGATGGTAGTATTCAGCTACTGCTTTTTGATAATAACTTTGAGTGAAAACAGGAAAGTCTACTTGCAAAAATTATTCTCTAGTTAGCTATCTCCCGCCATCCTTGATCCAGATAAATAGCTTCATTGGATATAGGGTCATCCTCAAGGCTACCAGCCACTTTTTACTATATAAAAATTAGGACGAATAGGTCATTAACCATCTTTCTCGATGCCATCTTAGAGCATCTTGTCGTGGGAAATATTTATCCAGGGATGGCAGTAAGATTTGGCTCTGATTAAAGTCTATCATGGGTCGAGATCCAACGGCTTCATCTTCCACAAGTCGATGTTCAGGGATAATGATCTTGAAGTCATCATCAATACCAAACCACCCATGATCAAATGCCCAGTGATGGTTCTTACAAAGAGATAGTCCATTATCAAGCCGATCATCTCGAAATTCAGCAAAAGGCTTAATATGGGCAGCATCTACAATGTTTTGGCCATTATCGCTAATTACCTTCATCCGGCAAAAAACACAACGATAATCATAAAGCGAAACCAAGACTTTACGAAAAGCTGAGTCACGTAAAACATTCTCTTCTTGATTCTCTAGATCCTGAATAGTATAAACGGATCCTCCATTTTCTCGAAATCGATTCTGATACTCCTTAAACGCATCAATTTGTAAGAGTTCCCTAATCTGACTATCTTTGTTGCGAAACCACTGATGGATCAGAATGTCAGTCAAACTACGCCTGGAAGTGGGAATCTCTAACAACTCATAGAGGGGTGTATCAAAATAAGCACACTTGACAGCTTCTCGCAACGCTGAAATCGTTCTGATCTTTACCTTTGACTCAACTAATATCTCATACCCTGCATTGGGTAAATGATGCCAGAATTTATCCCTTCGCAAGTGGAAATAAGGTAGTGCAATATCCGGCTGATGTGCTTCGGATCCAATGCAACTCCAAAGCTTGAGAAACATAGCGATCAGTTCGGGAGATAAATCAATCTGGTTAGTTGTTATGATCCCTTGTTCAATTAAGGCAATAATTGAAAGTAATAGAATTGGTTTATGAGGAGCAACTCCACGGGAGCGATCCACTCTCAATTTAGAGAACTTCTTTGCATAGAAGCTTAAGAACTCAATATTCATAGATCAACATCAATAAATCCAAACTGAGCAGCCTTTTACTGCCAGCATCGGCAGGTTTTGTTATTGGATCTCAGGTTGGCTCAACTCTTGCATCAACCATCGCCCGAGGGATCCGTCATCTTCCGTTTGGCTACGCTCCATCACCTCTTCCACCAACGAGAGATCTAACCCAGGCAAAACCCGCGACTGCTGAATCTCACCACTATGCCCAGCTTCAATTTCAAAGTCAAACAGTTGATGATGACTCACATCGACAACCCAATACTCCTGGGATCCCAGCCTTTCGTAGAGTAGCCTTTTCCGTCCCAAGTCATCCGACAATGACCTGAGTGGCTTCGGCACAGCTACGCCTGCAGGGATAGCAAGAGGCTTCCCACAGCAATTGCCACTATCGAGATCGATGCACTCTAGCGCTACAGCGCCCCGGCAGCGGTGCAATCCAGGATCCCGCCAGAGAGATGAGCGGTGATATTGCAGGCTCGCAGCACAGCCATGCCCTGGGATCCCTGGGGATAATCAATCACCGTCACCGCTCCATTGCCCTGCTTGAAGCACCAGAACGAGGCCGGACTGAGATTAAAAAGACGGGCGATGGCAGCTTTATTAATGGCATCATGAGCCACCACCAGTGCGATGGTATTGGGACCTTGATCAGCTGCCTTGGTGAGAATTGTCTCCCATGCCGCTCCCGTCCGCTGCCAAACCTGATCAAGATTTTCCCCATCCGGCATCTGCACCGTCTCCGGCTGCGCCTGCCATTGCTGTAATTGCCCCGGAAACTCAGCCTCGATCTCCTCCTGCAACTTCCCTTCCCAGGTGCCGTGTGAGATCTCTTGCAGCAGATCGACTGGGAGCAGCTCTAACCCATCATGCCGCTGCCGAATGGCCTCCGCCGTATCCCAGGGGCGTTTGAGCGGGCTCGAAAAAGCAATATCGATCCGTTGATGAGACAGAAAATCCGCCGCCGTTTGGGCCTGAGCCTCGCCAGTCCCGTTGAGGGGGATATCCCGCTGCCCTTGAAACCGCTGCTCCCGATTCCAGTCGGTTTCCCCATGTCGCACCAAGAGAATCCGGAGCCCATCTTTCTTCTGGGGTAACGGCTCCCCCAAATGAGCGGTCTGGTTGACCGATTCCAACTGGGTGGATCCCGGCTGTCCCAATTGCGATAGTCCCTTGGGGAAATTGAGCACACTGATGCCACAGTTGCTTTGGCCCAGCCGTTGAAAATGCTCTGGCCCCACCCCCAACGCAGTACTGATCAGGGCGCGATTGATGGCACTGTGCCCCACCAAGAGCAGAGTCAGAGTGGGATCCCCGCAAGCATGGTTGGTCAAATCAGGATGAGTAGTGGCTAGATCCTGCCAGAACTGCCGAGCCTGCTCCCAAAGCTCCAAGACCGGGAAATGCTCGCCCACTTTGAGATGGATGGGATCCTCGCGCCAACAGCGGTAGGCTTCTGGGAACTGAGCCTGGACTGCTGTAAAGGTCAACCCCGCCCAGGCTTCCAGGTCGATCTCCCGCAGGTTATCGCTCTTTCGCAGCTCCACATCGGGATGAGCTACCATGATCCGCTGCGCTGTTTCGTGAGCACGACTGAGCGGGCTGCAATAGGCCAGATCAATGGCCAGATCCGCCAATGCCTTGCTGGCACAATCCGCCTGAGCTTGTCCTCTCTCCGTCAGACGAGAGTGATCGGAGCGGCCTTGGATCCGCTGACTAATGTTAAATGTGCTTTCTCCATGCCGCACTAGCACCACTCGGAGGCTCAAGACCGGATCCCTCTGCAAAAGTTCCCCTATAGCCTACAGCTTTGGGGGAATAACCGGGGCATCCATATTAGAGGCTGAGTATAAAACGCGAAGGCCGAAAGGCTGAAGAAGCCCGCCCTCTACTTAAAGCGTGAGGGTCGGGAGTATGTCACTCTTAAAGTCACGATCTGCCCTATCTCGACCCGAGAAAGGATCCCCTATGCAAGTGTTTCAACTCCAAGTCTGCAACGATTCCGCCATCCTGGTGGCTCAGGCGGTGGAGTCATGGCGGCAATGGTCAACTGAGGCCATCGCCGCGCGGGGATCCTTTCGGGTGGCTCTAGCAGGGGGCAGCACCCCCAAGCAACTCTATGCTCAACTGGCCCAAACCTCAGGGCTGGACTGGGAAAAGACGATTTTGGCCTGGGGGGACGAACGCTATGTGCCCCCCAACCATGCCGATAGCAACTACCGCATGACCCGCGAGAGCTTGCTGGATCATATTCAGATCCCGGCTCGGAATCTTTTGCCTTGGCCTACAGCAGCAGGCAATCCCGAGCAGGATGCGGCCCAATATGCCCACAGTCTTCAACAAGCTCTGGGATCCCCAGTTCCCGTCTTTGATCTGGTATTGCTAGGGGTAGGGGGCGATGGTCATACGGCTTCGCTGTTCCCCGGTACAGAGGCACTCTTGGTCACAGAGTCCATCACGGCTGTCGGCTCCAAAGATGGCGAACCTCGCCTCACCCTGACCTACCCGATCATCAATGCCAGTTGCAGAGTGATGTTTCTGGTAGCAGGCTCCGCGAAGGCTGAGATCATGGCCGAGCTATTGACCTCAGCTCCCCAGTATCCAGCTCAGCAAGTTCAGCCCCAGGGATCCCTGGTATGGATGCTGGATCAAGCAGCGGCGGCAAAGCTACCTCTCGCTATTCACCTCTGAGGGACAAAGTGCTGGGATCCCTGAGTCATCACCGAATACTGAACCAACGCTTCAGCAACTACGGCTCTTTCGTCACTTCCGGAGATTACGAGAAATCAAGGCTTACTCCCAATTTGACAGGAGAGGCATACCCTTTCCAAAGACTATGCCATTGACATTATGCTAGATACGACATATGGTATCAGTATGGGAAAAGAAAGAGAGGTCGTCTGGCTAAAAGCAGAGATTAAAACTCCTCCTTTTTCTCCAGATGCTCGAATCACCGCAGGCTTTCTACTACGAAAGCTGCAGCAGGGAGAGAATTTATCACTGCCTGAATCTCGACCAATGCCGATAGTTGGTGGAAAATGTCATGAGCTACGCATCCATGATGATGATGCATCTTGTGAATGGCGAATCATTTATCGAATAGATGATGACTCTATAGTCATTGCAAATGTGTTTAAAAAGAAAACTCAGAAGACTCCTCAAAATGAGATTCTTCTGTCTCAGTATAGGCTCAAAACCTATGATGAGATACTTGGAGGAAGTTAATTATGGATCTGGAAAAGCGTCGGAAACTAGAAGCTGCAGGATGGGTTGTTGGATCTGCAAGTGACTTTCTCGAACTCACTCCAGAAGAGGAGCGGCTAGTTGAGCTACGCTTAGCTCTCAGCAAGCGGGTAAGACAACTTAGGCAAGAGAAAGGTCTCACTCAAAACAATGTGGCTTCACTCGTAAAGTCAAGTCAATCTCGTGTCGCTAAGCTGGAATCTGGCGATTCTTCTGTTTCTTTAGATGTCTTGATACGAGTTGCTTTCTCCCTCGAAGAGACTTATGAAGATCTAGCTGATCTCTTTCATCAGTTACATCAAAATCGAAGTGCTAAACTATCGGGTCTCTAAACTTCATTTTTATCGGCAGAGAAATTGACCTAAAGATCGCCAATTCAAATCTGAAGTGTATCTGGTAGCCATTCTTTGGCTATGGTGCCATCTGGGTTGGTGCGATCGATGTGGGGGCACCCATCCCAATCATCCAAGCGGGCAACCTGTACCCAACGATCCGCAAACAGACACTCCAGCATCACCGCATAGGTCGGACGTTGCTCAGGTCTTGTCTTGATCCGTACCCTCAACCGATCCCAGTTCGTTTGCTGATCTATATACTCCAGATCCAACCCGTCAACCATAAATAGGATCCTCAAGTGCTGAACCTACACTGGCAAGATTTAGGGTGTTTGAATGGTGTTTGGGCTTAGAGATTTCTGAATTCCCTATCTTCAGATGTCAGGGTGATGGGTGATGTGGTCGAGGTTAAGGGCAGAGCGCAATCTATCCACCGACTGGGGTCTGATATAGGACTCAGAGCAGTGGAGCTGAGGCAGTCGAATCAGGCTTTGTTTGGCCTCGCGAATGGCAGCCCGCACCCGATCATAGCTGGCAGAATCGGCAATGATGGTCTGGGCAGAGCGCACCAGGCGGCGCAGTCCTTCTAGATCATCAGCTTCGGCTTGTAAGACCAACAGATCTTCCCCCCGCAGGCTGGAGATAATGCTGATCGCCACCCCTAAAATGGCAGCACTGATGCTCACCAGCCCTAGACAATGTCCTGTGGGCAAAGCTTGAATCAGCCCCAATTCACGCCCATAATCCGAGATCTCGACTGGCAAAACCGGGATCCTGTAGGGCTGAACCACCGTCTCCACAGCGGTGAGAAAATGCCGAATCGTGAGCACAGTGCCTGAGGCCACCTCCGCCAATACCGGAGCCAGATCCTCTAGGGGGACGAGTTCCAACGGGATCCCTAGTTGGGGTTGCAGATCTTGCAGCAGCAGTTGCCCCGATCCCAGATCTGACGTGGGGACGCTGACCCAGACGCGGGTGCCACAACGGATGCGCCAATCGATCTCATCCAGCAGTAGATCCCTGGCTTGAGGGAGGGTGCAGCCGGTTTTGAGCACCTGATCCACCGCTTGGCGAACCTGCTGGCGAGGCTGGGGATCCTGCTCTTGGCTGCTGACATAGATCCCCGATCCGGCCCGAGTCTCCACCAATCCCATGGCTTCGAGTTGGTGATAGACCTTGCTGGCGGTGTTGCGGTGAATGCCTGTTTGCAGGGCTAATTGGCGGGTGCTGGGCAGTTTTTTGCCGGGAGGATAGAGGCCGCTGGCAATGGCAAAGCTAAGCTGGTTTAGCAGCTGGGTGGAAACCGGAATCTCGCTTTGAGGCTGGACGATGAACTTCATTGGGATGATGTTAACTAGATAGCATTTGCTTGGGATCCTGGGGGCGCTTGTCTGGGAGATGGCAGAGTCGAATACACCAATCATACTGACGGTATAAAATCAAGACATGGTTTCATCCAGCGAATATGCTTAAAACGCTTTGGGCTAGAGCTCGGCAGGGAAAGATTGAGTAATTGGAGTCAGCAGAGCTACCCGACAGCTAATCAGGCCCTGGCCATCTCCAATGTCTATGCTGCTCAATTGGCCAATTTTGCCACCAGCCAATCTCTCAAAACCTTTGGCTTGTCCCATATGTTCAGCATGACCTAAGGCAAAGCTTCCGCCTATCTTGGTATCAAGATGGCAGAGAAAGTGGTCTCAGCCGCCGGACTAGCCCCCTTTGAAAAATCCAGCTTAGCGATTGCTGCCCTAGCGACTTCCACAGGTGCGGGAGCATTCGGTTGCTTGACCACTGTTGGTTGGGGTTGTTTTGCCGCTGGCGTTGCCGTTGCCATTGATAGCTACACCGTTTACCAGCAGTGCCAAAAATAAACTACGAAAGTATGCATACCTCGTTCTCCCCATTCATAGCAGGGCGAAACGATGATTGATAGTCGTTTATGGATCCCCCAGTAGAATTTGGTTGACCTTTTCAGTCCACCGGGGATCCTCCGGGGCAATCACCACACTCGGCGGACGGGATCCCAATTCCCGATAGATAGGATCCACGGCGGGGGTTCCCCGTAGCTCCCAGGCCAGGTCTTTAAGCTGCTGGGTGGTCAATGTCGATAAGTCAAGAACAGTCATGTCAACAACTCCCCCTCTGGGTTGATAGTCAATAGCACCCGGCTTGTGAGATTGTCATACCTGCCCAGATACACATACAGGTTTCTATCGGATCCTATCTCCACAAATGCCAGATAAGAAGACAGCAACACCGCATGTCGTGCCACCTGATAAAACTTCAAAAGCTGGGCAGTGGTTGGATCCATCATGGTATTTCTTCTCACCCCCTGAATATCAAACCGGATTACTCTAATAGTGTGCCGTCATCGACCATCACTCGGTCAGCAAGCCCCTATTTCAGTTGCGAAATAAACGTAGGGGAATGCTGTTTTAGCCTCTAGACACCCCGCGACTCACAACTGGATCCCTTGTTTAATAGCGTCACATAGCTCTACCTGAGCCTGCTCCATCATCACCAAATCCACTTCAAAACCCTTAGCCCGACACAACAAATCTCCTACTGCCCCAAAATACCGCAAGGGCTCCAATCCCCGACATCCCAGCGTATAGCAGGAGATTCCCCGTTCACAGAGTCTTGACTAGATGCCCCGAAGGACAGCCCCGCCAGAACCTCTCCAGGGGCATTTTCAGCACGGTGCGCCCCACCGCGCTTCTCAAACCTATTTCGCAGCACTAGGCCGCTAGCAATATCTCTAGGCATCGAACATCCACAAAGGCATTCATGCCAACGGGTTTTCAGTGCCTTGTGTACTGCTTCACCACATTCAGGGCACTCCTGAGAGGTGCCCGCTGCTTTTTCCTTCACCACGGCCTTGCCACGCTTGAAGCCAACCCAGGGCAGCACCGAGTTAAGAAATTGCCCGTGGCCTGCATCGAGCATGTGCTTACCCAACATTCCGCGACTGAGGCCGATTAGATTCAAGTCCTCAATCACAATCACCTCAGCTCCATCACAAAGCTGGTGAGCCGCTTTGAAGTGAAAGTCTTTGCGGGTGTGGGCAATCTGCTCATACAGCCGTGCCACCTTGAGCTGAGCTTTCTTCCATTGGGCAGACCCAAGCTGTTTCCGCTTCAGTCTGCGTTGCAGCAATTTAAGCTTGCGTTGCAGATCCACGAAAAACTTAGGCCGCTTTAGTTGAAGCCCATCTGAGGTGGAGAGGAAGTAGTCTAGGCCAATGTCTACACCCACCACATGACCCACCAACGGCGGTTCTGAAATGGCAATATCAGTCTGAAAACTGAGCATGACGTAATAGCCAGAGGCCCATTTAACAACCCTGGCTTGCTTGACCACAAACCCCTCTGGGTATGGCCGTGACTGACGAATGGCGATCCACCCCACCCCCGGCAACTTGACCGCCCCATTTTTCAGGGGAGTCTTGCTCAACTGAGGGAAGGAGAACGACCGGATTTGTCCCGACTTTTTGAACCGTGGGAACCCAGCCCCTAGCTTTTTTCGACGGTCAAACGCTTGGTCTAACCGCCTCAACACTTGCTGCAATGCCTGGGCATTAACCGAGGCTAGGTCAGCATTAAGCCGCTTTGCCTCAGTTAATCGCTGGCACTGCAACTTGAAGCTGGGGTACGGCTCATCAGCCGCAATGATGGACTCGCTACGCAGAGAGCAGGCGTTGACTGGACACTTGCGAGAAGCGATCCAGTCTTTGCGCTCCCTCAGCGCATAATTCCAAACTCGGCGGCATGTCTCCAGATCGTGGTCAATCTGTTCGGCCTGCTGCTTAGTCGGTTTTAGCTTGTACTCATATGTCAGGGTTATCATAGGTACATTGTAACACTTAGTCGCTTCTGATGTCTCTGCCCTTAAATACCCTCCATCACTGCTCCTACAGCATCCACTTTCACTGGGTCACTTGCACTAAGTACCGACGCAAGTGCATCACTCAGCCCATGCTGGATAGGCTCAGGGAAGTATTTTCGGAAACCCTGCAAAAGTGGGAGGGAGAGCTAATTGAGTTCAATGGGGAGGCAGATCATGTTCATTTACTCATGTCCGTGAACCCCAAGGTTCAGCCCTCAAAGCTGGTGAACAACTTGAAAACGGTTTCAAGCCGCCTGATTCGCAAAGAGTTTGCAGAGCACCTAGACAAGGTCTATCTTGGCAAGCCCGTTTTCTGGAGTCGTTCGTACTGCATTATTTCCTGTGGGAGAGCGCCCCTTTCAGTCCTCACTCAGTACATTCAGCAGCAAGCAGAGATTGAGTGATTGCTCCCTCCGGTCGCCCGCCGCTAGGAACGACCTATGGTCTACACCACCCCCCAAGCCTACGGCTATGGGCGGAGCACTGCGGCGGATCTTGGTAGCTCAGAGGCGACAGAGACAGCCGATACTGAGAAGGCTAGACCTGTTGAGGCAATTCGGTGACTGCAAATTCTGTGAGCATGGCCCCCACCGTTTGGGAAATGGACTTTTATGCCTGTCCTCTGCGGGATGAGAATGACAAACGTGTTTGGGATCTACTGGTCTGTGATGGGGCCGGAACCTTTCAGGAATCCCGGTTTTGCAGCAATCAGGAGGTGAATAGCGATTGGGTGGCCACCCAGTTGGAGCAAATGCTGGAGACCGCCCCCATCCGTCCAGCCGCCATTCGGGTGTTTCGCTCCCGCATGAGCTCGATTATGCAGCGGGGCTGCGAAGCCGCCGGGATCCCAATGCGCCCCAGCCGCCGCACCTATCGCCTGCAACGGTGGATCAAAGATCGCCGCCGGACAGTCTATCCCCACTCCGAGACCTATATCTATAACCCTAAAGATGTGTTGGATGATCCGCTTTTTTTGACGGATCCCAGTCCCTTGCCCGATAAGCTCTTGGGGGAAAAGTGGGCCTTGGTCACGCTGCAAGCCCGCGACTTGCGGGAAGCCCAGTCCTGGCCCAGCCAGTTCAACGATCTCTTCGATCCCGGTTGGGATGATATTCCTGACGAGACCATCATTCCGGGCCTGCTGATCGGCTCCTCGCGGGCGGTGCCGATGTCCGGCTGGATGAGTGGCATTGAGCCGAGTTTTTTGCGATTTGCCCAAGGCCCCCGGATGGGATTGGCCCTCGAAGCCGGACAGAATGATAGCTATTGGGTGGCCCAATTCAACGACGACAAAACCCGTGTCGAGGCAGAAGGGTTTGAAGCCCGCAAAAAGCAGGCCCAAGGGATCCATTTCTTGGCCATCCAAAAGCTATTGGGATCCCAGGAGTTCTCGGGAGTGTGGCTCTTGCAGGAGTGGGGGTATCAGTAAAGGGATAGCACTTTCTCAGACTTGAAGGGGCAGTCCGCTAGTTGTACCCCTAGCGGGCTTGGCTCAAAACATCCTGGTAATAGCTCTCCAGTTGTTGGGTTGCCGCAGCCCAGCCCCACCGTTCTGCTTCTTGGCGGGCATTGTTGCGGAAGGTCTCCCTCTCAGCTCCACTGACCAAAAGCTGCTGGGCAGCCCGGACAAAATCATCATCTGAATTGGGTTCAAACAAGAAGCCATTGCGGCCACTGTTCACCACATCGGTGATGCCACCGGAGGCTGGAGCCACCACCGGGCATCCTGCCGCCATCGCCTCTAGCAACACCAAGCCCAAGGTTTCAGTCCGAG
>JBHJNR010000292.1:0-3373 GCA_050330615.1 Cyanophyceae cyanobacterium | reverse complement strand
ACGCATCCCCCCTGCTGGCTCAACTGCAAATCATGCCCCCTTGGGCCGAAACCATCGAAACGGAAGCCACCTCTGACTTTAGTTTGCAGTCGCTCTTTCAAGCGGTGCCCCGCAACTATGCCGGGATTGGGGTGGCCACCCTTGTGTTGTTCATGGTCGGCACCAAACTGATTTGGCGAAAGTCTTCTGCTAAAGATGCTCCTAATCTGAACCGGATGAAAGGGGATCTAAAGCAGTTGCGGGGCGCTCTAGCCACCACCATCGCCAGCCAAAAGGATCTGGAGCGTCAGCATAGTGAGGTGCAACACAAGGTAGCGGAATGGTCACAACGGGCTGATCAGGCTACCCACACAGAGGATCCCGGTCTCTTGGAACAAGCCTTGGCGGAAAAGCGAGTCTACAATCTGCGGTCGGCAGAATTGAACCGCTCCCTCCAGGAGGTGAATACCCAAGTCAGTGCCCTGCGGGACAGCATTGGCCATCTAGAAGGCCAAATTAAGGTAGGCCAACATCGAGCAGGGATTGTGGCTTAGCAGCAAACCATAACGCTGCCATAACCATAGTGTTCTGTTGTGGTTGCTCAGGCCTGTACCTCCGCCTAACCTCGTAAACGAGCTAGGATCCTAAGCAATCTTTTTTGCGCATGTCGGATCCATAGCCATGACAGAAACCACCCCCCCTCTTAGAAGTCGCACCGTTACCCAAGGAGTGCAGCGATCTCCCAATCGCGCCATGCTGCGGGCGGTGGGATTTCGGGATGAAGACTTTACCAAGCCGATCGTTGGGCTGGCCAATGGGCAGAGCACCATCACTCCCTGCAATATGGGGATCCAGCCGTTGGTCGATCGGGCAGAAGAGGCCCTAAAGACAGCAGGGTGTATGCCCCAAATGTTTGGCACCATTACCATCAGTGACGGTATCTCAATGGGCACAGATGGGATGAGATACTCACTGGTGTCGCGGGAAGTGATCGCCGATGCTATTGAAACTGCCGTTAATGGCCAGAGCATGGACGGCGTGTTGGCGGTAGGAGGCTGTGACAAGAATATGCCAGCGGCAATGATCGCCATGGCCCGCATCAATATGCCCGCCATCTTTGTCTATGGGGGCACCATCAAACCCGGTCACTATGATGGCAAAGATCTGACGGTGGTGAGCGCTTTTGAGGCGGTGGGATCCTATAGTGCGGGCAAGATATCGGAAAGAGAACTGATGGAAGTGGAGCGACGGGCTTGCCCTGGCGCAGGGTCCTGTGGCGGTATGTTCACTGCTAACACCATGTCCAGTTCCTTTGAAGCCATGGGTATGAGCCTGATGTATTCGTCCACCATGGCGGCTGAGGACGAGGAAACAGTCGTCAGTGCTGGCCAGTCTGCAGAAGTGTTGGCCCATGCCATCGCCCACAACATCCGACCCCGCGATATCATCACCCGCAAAAGCATCGAGAATGCCATCTCCGTGATCATGGCGGTGGGGGGATCCACCAATGCAGTCCTACACTTTTTGGCGATTGCCCATGCAGCCGAGGTACCACTGACGCTAGATGACTTCGAGACCATCCGCGCTCGCGTGCCGGTACTGTGCGACCTCAAGCCGAGCGGTCGCTATGTGGCCACCGACTTACACAAAGCTGGTGGGATCCCTCAGGTGATGAAAATGCTACTGGAGCATGGCCTTCTCCATGGAGACTGCCTCGCCATTACGGGCCAAACCATCGCCGAGCAATTAGCCTCAATTCCTGCCGAACCCCGCGCCGATCAAGATGTCATTCGGCCTTGGGAACGGCCTATGTACGCCGAGGGGCACCTGGCCATCTTGAAGGGAAATCTGGCTAGCGAAGGATCTGTGGCCAAGATCAGTGGCGTGAAAAACCCCAAAATTACCGGGCCCGCCCGCGTGTTTGAATCAGAGGAGTCCTGTTTAGATGCGATCTTGGCGGGCAAGATTCAAGCGGGGGATGTGGTGGTGGTTCGCTATGAAGGCCCCAAAGGAGGACCAGGGATGCGGGAAATGTTGTCCCCCACATCCGCCATCATCGGCGCAGGGCTAGGGGATAGCGTTGGACTGATCACTGATGGGCGCTTTTCGGGCGGCACCTATGGCATGGTGGTGGGCCATGTGGCTCCCGAAGCCTATGTGGGTGGCACGATCGCCTTGGTCAAAGAAGGAGATTCCATCACCATTGATGCCCCCGGTCGCCTGTTACAACTCAATGTGAGCGAGGATGAATTGGCCCAACGACGGGCGATGTGGTCGCCTCCACGCCCACGCTACGAACGGGGCACTCTGGCCAAATTCGCCAAGTTAGTCTCCAGCAGTAGCCTCGGGGCTGTGACAGATTTGGGGCTGTTTGAGTAGGACTAACCTCATCAGGTTCTCCTACCGAAGCCAGCTTTACGAAGAGCCGTAGAACCCTTGACCACTAGTCTATTTTTGAATCACGGTCAAGGGTAAACTTGCCTATTTTTCGGGATCCCGTGATCCGAATCACGTCATTGGCCACCCTCAGCCTGGGATACTAGTAACTGTGAAAGAAAAATGAAGATAACTGAGTTATCTCATGCTTGTTCTCAATCCAGGAGGGATCCTATGAACTTGTTGATTTTTTTGGTGATCGGTGGGCTAGCGGGTTGGTTAGCTGGCCAGTTTCGGCGCGGCTTCGGCTTCGGGCTGCTGGGCAACGTGCTGGTTGGGGTGGCAGGTGCCTTTGTGGGTGATTTTGTCTTTGCCCAGGTGGGCATTGCTACCTTCGGTATCCTCGGTACCTTGATCTCAGCCACCATTGGCGCAGTTCTCTTGTTAGCTCTGTTGAGCTTGATTCGTAGAGCCTAATCGGGATCCGGCTGGGCTAGATCGTCTTCTCAGCCCTGACCCAATCGTTGATCAGCTTGTATCAAGTTGATGGAGAGAAAGCAGTTACTGGAGTGGCTGCTTTTTTCATGGCATCCAGGTTCATGACAGCCAAGACTGACCCACTAGAACAGAGCTCCTATTCCTCCACAGAAGAATCAAAGGATCGGCCTGAGATGGCATCGAGAATAGCCAAGGCCGCAGCGGATCCAGCCAGAATATCTTGCTCCTCGCCGCCCAAATAAACCCTGCCAAAACTGCCAAAAGGTTGAACTTCCAGAATGTTGATTTGGGCTGCTTTTTCGGCGGCATTAGCGGCTAAGGGAGCATAGCCTGCGGGCTGAACTTCCAATACATACAAGGTTTGTCCCGCCAACAACATCTGACCCCGTCGCATCCGATTAATCAGTTGGGTCTGGTGGGGGTCAATATTGCGGATGATCTGACTGGAAACAACGCGGGGTTTGATCCGATCTTGTTCTTGCACCCCCAAAGACCTAAGGATGGCTTCGCCAGCGGCGCG
>JBHJNR010000291.1:0-13430 GCA_050330615.1 Cyanophyceae cyanobacterium | reverse complement strand
AACTCTGCCCACTCCAGGGGTATAGACCATGGCCAGATCGGAGGTGGATTCCAACGCTCCCCGGCCTATCACCTCCAATTTGCCGCCGCGATGCCGCTCAAAGGTGCGGTCGAGGGAGTAGAGGACTTCTATGCCCGGAACGGCTTTGACCGCTGCCACGATCTCTGTCACATGGTCAGTGCTGGAGGCATCAATGGAGATATCCCGCAGGGTCAACTTGGGGGACTGCTTGATTAGATCGATCTGGCTCAGGTTGCCGCCTGCTGCCGCGATGGCTTGGGTGACTTGGGCCAACATGCCGGGTTGATTGGGCAATTGCAGCCGCAGGGTGATGCTGAAACTGGCATTGGGGGTGAGAGCAGCCATCGATGCGGATCCCAGAAGTATGTTCAAGAGCTTTTCTACACTACACCGCCAGGATCCCTGGATTGGTACCCAGAGGAGCTATTTACCTATCGTTCTCAGGTCAGGCGAAGGTTAGGGATTTTCTTCATCTGCTGATACAATTCTTAAGCTAAGTTCTCAGGATCTCGTGTCAACGGCAATGAAGGGAGAGGATCGATCCTGCTCAGCGTAGCTGTCTGGATGGACTGACCATCTCCACATCCGTTATCACCCAAGACAACTTACTTCTTCACTTCACTGCTCTCCAGCTAGAGCGAGATGACTTTAGGAAAAGCCAAGTCATTGTGACTGCTTTCATTTCGAGATATTGCCGATCTATTAAGCACTTGTAGAGTTGTAATTCATGCCCCCTTCTTTTGTGCCCCTGTTGCCTGAGGCATCTGTTGTCCCTGGCCAGACGTTCACCTTGCAAACCATTATCAAATCGTTGCCCAAAGCCTGCTTTGAGAAAAATGCTCGTAAAGCTTGGACGGGTCTCGTCTTTAATCTGATGACGGTAGCTGTGGGCTATTTCGCCATTGCCACCTTGCCAAGTTACCTATTGCCCCTGACTTGGCTGTGGACGGGGACAGCCCTGACAGGCTTCTTTGTGGTGGGTCATGACTGTGGCCACCGCTCATTCTCAGATCGCCGCTGGGTCAATGATCTAGTGGGACACTTGGTCATGCTGCCCCTGATCTACCCCTTTCACAGCTGGCGGATTCTGCACAACTGGCACCATAACCACACCAATGAGCTGGATGTGGATAATGCCTGGTCACCCTTTGGCTCAACCTTTTATGAGGGATTACATCCGGGGTTGCGCTGGGGATATCGGCAGTTGCGAGGAGCGTTTTGGTGGGTGGGATCCATCGTCCATTGGGCCAGCCTCCACTTTGATTGGCGTCCGCTCAAGAGTAGCCAACGCGACCAGATGAAGTTCTCTGTATTGCTAGTGCTGGGATTTGCGGCGGTTGCGTTCCCCATCCTGATCTGGACAGTGGGGATCTGGGGGCTGGTCAAATATTGGTTGCTGCCCTGGATGATCTTTCATTTTTGGGTGAGCACCTTTACGATTGTTCATCACACCGCCAAGAATATCCCTTTTTCTCCCACCGCCACCTGGGATCCCGCTGTGGCTCAACTGACCGGCACGGTGCATTGTGACTACCCCTTCTGGGTGGAATGGCTGTGCCACGATATCAACGTCCATGTGCCTCACCATGTTTCGACTGCCATCCCCTCCTACAACCTCCGGATGGCCCACGCCAGCCTCAAAAAGACATGGGGATCCCTGGTCAAAGAGCGCAGATTCGATTGGGAGCTAATGCGGGAGATCTCCACCCACTGTCATCTCTATGAGCCCGAGCAAAACTACCAGTCTTTTGCTCAACATCGAGCAAGTGGCCAGTTTGACGGCAGGATGGGATCCTAGGGAGTGTTGATTGCTCCCTTGTTCATGACTGACCTCACCACCTCCCGTTTTTTGCCGCTAGAGCCTGTCTTCCCCCAGATGGGATCCCGATTATTGCCGGATGGCAGCTGCCATTTTGTAGTTTGGGCACCACTGTTGACGCAGGTCAGCCTCAAACTGTTGCAGCCCGAGCGGCAGATCCCAATGGATCAGGACGAGTGGGGCTACTGGCAGGTGACGGTGACAGGGATCCCAGCGGGGACGCGCTATCTCTATCAGCTCCAGGGATCCGATCTAGATGGCGTGGTGGAGCGGCCCGATCCCGCTTCTTTGTCCCAACCAGACGGAGTTCATGCCGCTTCTGAGGTGGTCAGTCTGGACAGCACTGACTGGACGGATCAGGATTGGTCAGGGATCCCGGTGGCGGAGTGGGTGCTGTATGAGCTGCACATTGGCACCTTTACGCCAGATGGAACCTGTGAGAGTGCGATCGAACGATTGCCCCTGTTGAAGGCGTTGGGGGTGAATGCCATCGAGATCATGCCAGTGGCCCAGTGTCCGGGCGGGCGCAATTGGGGCTATGACGGCGTTTATCCCTATGCCGCCAGTCAAGCCTATGGGGGATTGCAAGGCTTTCAAAAGCTGGTCAATGCCTGCCATCAACAGGGCATCGCAGTGGTGCTGGATGTGGTCTACAACCATATGGGGCCAGAGGGCAATTATCTCAGCCAATTTGGCCCCTATTTCACTGATAAATACCGCACCCCTTGGGGCAGTGCACTCAATTTCGATGATGCGTATTGTGATGGAACCAGACAGTTTTTCATCCAAAATGCCCTGTTTTGGCTGCGGGACTGTCATGTGGATGGGCTGAGGCTGGATGCGGTTCATGCCATTTATGACTTCAGTGCCCGTCCGTTTTTGCGCCAGCTCTCCCAGTCGGTGGATCCTCTCTCCCAGACAACGGATTGGAAACGGATCTTAATTGCAGAATGTGACCTGAATGACACTCGATTCATCAACCCGATTGAGAGGGGTGGATATGGGCTGGATAGTCAGTGGTGTGATGAGTTTCATCATGCCCTACATACCCTGTTGACGGGGGAATTGGATGGCTACTATGAGGATTTTGGATCGATTCATCATTTGGCCAAATCCTATCGCCAGGGATATGTCTACACAGGTGAGTATTCCCAACATCGTTCCTGTTTCTTTGGCAGCGATTCCAGCTACTGTCCCGGCACTCAATTTGTGGTCTGTAACCAAAATCATGACCAAGTGGGCAACCGCATGTTGGGGGATCGTCTGACCCAGACCCTCAGTTTTGCTGCTCTCCAACTCGCGGCAGCGACTACTCTGTTATCACCTTTAGTGCCGATGCTGTTTATGGGGGAAGAGTACGGCGAAACCGCTCCTTTTCAGTATTTTGTCAGCCACGGGGATCCCGATTTAGTCAAGGCAGTTCAGGAGGGGCGCAAACGTGAGTTCAGGGCCTTTGCCTGGAAGGGTGACGTGCCCGATCCCCAATCTCCCCAGACTTTTGAGGGATCCAAACTCAACTGGGATTTGCTCTCTCAGGGATCCCATACGATTTTGTGGCGGTTTTATCAAGCTCTGATTCAACTGCGTCGTGGCATCCCAGCCTTGGCCCAGCTCGGTCGAGGCACTGACCATCTCTGCCAGGTGGAGGTAGTCGGAGACAAAGCCATGAGCGTCCATCGGCAATCGGGATCCAGTCAGGTGTTTTACCTGCTCAACTTTGATGCTGAGCAAGCTGCTACAGCCCCCCTTCCACAGGGAACCTGGCACAAACGACTGGGCTCACAGGATCCCCAATGGCAGGGATCCCCGGCCTTGTCATCCCCTGAAACAGGTACAGGAGGATCCACGTTGGTGGTGCCACCCTCCGGCGTTGTTCTCTACGAGGCCAAGTAGTCCGCTACCAACCCAGATCGAGGCGAGCCTGCTCAGCCGCCACCAACACCTCGGGATCCGTTTTCTGTTTCCAATCGGGATCCCCGATCTCGGCATAAAAGCGTTCATCGTAGGGGCGGGTCTGCACCACCACCGGCATGGGCACCGCATGGCCGAGTACCAGAGCTTGCTGTTTGGAGTCCAATTTGGCCAGTACACTTTTGAGTCCTTGGCTGCCGGAAACTCCAGTGAAAACGGCATCAATATCTTTGTCATCATTGAGCAGGGCGGTGATGCGGGTGCCTAACTGAGACATCACTTCGCTGTCGATGCTGGAGGGCCGCTGATCCACCACCAATAGGGTGACAAAATACTTGCGCATTTCGCGGGCAATGATGCCAAAGGTGGTCTGTCGTGCCGCCCGAGGATCCAAGAAACGATGGGCCTCTTCAATAGTGATCATCAATTGACGAGGTTTGTCGAGCGGGTGTTTAGACTGCAAATACTTTTCGGCTTTATGAACATAGACCTGATGGATCCGCCGGGTGATCACATTAGCGGCCAGCATATAGGAGAGCAAATTGGATTGGGATCCAAACTCGATCACCACATGATGTCCAGCCTCAAGAGCTTCTATGATTTGGCCGATATTATTGTGGGGGGAGGTGTTGCGAATATATTTCAGATCTTCCAGTCGAGTTAGCTTGCGTTGGAGAGCCATGATAGAGGCTTTATTGCCCATTTTTTGTTCGCAAAAATCCTGAATCTCCTGATTCGACATCGTCAAAAGCCGATTGATCCAGTCTCGGCCAAATTCATTGCGCAAAATAATCGCATTTTCCAAGCTGGCTTCGGATAGATTTAGCTCTTGGCTCAAGAGAGTCAGATCTTCCACCTCAATTTGATTAAGGCTGATGTGCAAGTCTTGGGCATCCTGTACCCCCCGTCGTCGTGTGGATTCGGGATCCAGAGTGTAGATCTGTACCCGATGGGGAAATAACTGCCGCAATCCCTTGACGGTGTTGTGTTGACGGCCTTCTGTGGCAGCTTCCCACCCATATTCTGAGTGCATATCAAAGATGAGGTTGACCGCCGCCTCAGTGCGAATCACCCCCGACAACAGCAGACGAGTCAAGAACGACTTTCCAGTTCCCGATTTACCAAAGATGCCGTTACTCCGCTCTACAAAGCGGTCTAGATCTAGGCAAATCGGCACCGCCATGTCCACAGGTTGACCGATGGCAAAATTGCGCCGCATCGGATCATCTTCCCAGCCAAAAACTGAGCGAAAATCCAACTGATTGGCTTCATAGACCTGCGAAAAATGGGCTGGAACCGTTTTGACGGGTAACAATTGATAGGAGGCTGAAGCGGTTAATGATACTGAGGGTAAAATAGATTTTGCATTGAGATCATGAGCTTTGCCATTGCCATTCACCAGCGGATACTCTGGCTCAGAGGAGGGATCCTCTGGCACCAACATCAACATTGGCGCAATGGTCAGGATCCCAAACGTGCTGGTGCCCGCCAAAATATCGGTCAAAAGTTGATCCGCTAGTCCCGGTGGATCCATCAAAATACGGGGGCTGGAGGTACCCAATTCCACATCGGTGAGCAGGCCAAAAAAGCGATTGCGTTGCCCCACGATCACCATAAAGTTGCCCACCCGCAAATCCTCAATCGAGATGCCCGGATTGAGCCGTGCTTCTAATCCCTGACTCAGGGATCCCTGGGTAATCGTGGCCAGCGGTTGAGATGAGGACATAGCAAGGGGCAAGCGCAAAGATTCCTAATAGTGATACTAACCCCTAAGCCCGCCATCATAGGGATCCCAGCCCTTTAAAAGGCGATTTCTCTGCTGTTTTAGGCCAAAGTCTCCTCGATTTTCTAATCCATAGCCAAAAATTAACTCTCTAAAAAGGATCCCACCCACTCAAATACCTGCTGACGTTCCCGATCCATCGTGATGATGTGGTCACTGTGGTGCAGCCACTGGAGAGTCTTGAGTGGGGATCCCAGGTTTTCGTAGAGATACTGCGCCCCCGGCGGATCCACCACCGAATCTTGGCTGGATTGGATGATCAAAGTGGGGGTTGTGATCTGTGGCAACGTCTGCTTCACCTTACCAATCAATTGCAGGGCACTTTGCACCGAGATCAGGTTAAAGGTACGGGTGCGATCCACCTTCTCACCCAAGGCTCGAATCTCTCGATCCGCGATGGCTAGATGGCGACGAGGGGCCGATTTGACCACACCGCCCAAGGTCTGGACATAAAACTCTAAGGGCAAGCCCGTAAACCACAGTCGCTTGATGGCCATAAACGGAGACAACAGCACCATTTGCTCAGGGGGCTTTTGGATCGCCGACATCTGGGCGGCTAGGTGCAGCGCCACCACACACCCGGTAGAGAATCCCAATACGGAAACCTGGGCATACCGCTCACACAACTGCTCATAGGCGGCGCGAGAATGCTCGTACCATTCCGGCCAAGTGCTGGGGGGCATCTCCTCCACCGGGATCCCGTGCCCTGGAAAATTGATCCCTTGTACCGTCAGTCCTTGCTGATGCAAATGCTGAGCTAGCCAGCGTAACTGATAGATCCCACCCCCTAGGCCATGCAACAGCAAACAGGCCCGATCCGGGGATCCCTGCCACAGAAATGGCGCATCACTTAGAGAAGGATCCCGCCACGAGAGATCCTGAAGAGATTGATCTGGCATCGAACACATCGGCACAGCCCCAAAGTCCTCATCATTTTAAGATCGACCAGAATCCCCCAGCTCTCAAATCCCCCAGATTGCTCTCTGTGAGGATCTCTGTCTAGACCTTGTCCAAGTTGGCACCCAGAAACTTGCTAGCCTGAAGATACAACCGAGTGGTGGGCTATCCCCGCACACTACATCTTTGTGGAATCTTTGTGGAGCTTGCAATCCTGTGACCCTGCCATCATCCCCCCGATCTCGCGATGTCCAGGTTGCCTCCATCGGAGCGGAGACCCTGGTACTGCGCTCCCGTACATGGGATCGACTCAAATTTGAAGTGGAATACGCCCGCCAAAAAGGCACCACCTCCAACACCTACCTGATCCAGGCCACTGAGACCGCCCTGATCGATCCACCGGGATCCTCTTTTACCGACAGCTTTTTGCAGACGTTGCCCGATCATCACTACTTGCAGCGGTTGGACGTGATCATACTCAGTCATGTCAATCCCAACCGCATCGCCACCCTCAAGCCTCTTTTGGCGGCAGCTCCCTATGCCAAGGTGGTTTGTTCTCGCCCTGCGGCCATTTCGTTGCGCGCCGCCCTGGCCCTGGATACCGATAGTCCTCCTGCCTCGCCATCTGCGAATACTCCTGAGGATAACCGCACCGCCCGCGAGACCGAAGCCGCCGAATTGGGGATCCCTGATCGCTTGGGTCGCCATGAGTTGGTGGTAATTCGCAATGAGGCCAGCTTGGATCTGGGAGATGGCCATGAGTTGCAACTGCGATTTGTGCCTACCCCCCGCCACCCCGATGCCCTCTGTGTGTTTGACCCCGCCACCGGAATCCTGTTTAGCGACAAGTTATTTGGCTGTCATGTCTGTGATGAGGCGGTCTTCGATGCCCAGTGGCGCAGCCTAGAAGAAGATCGCCGCCACTATTTTGACTGTCTGCATGGGGTGCAGGGATCCCAGGTCAAGGCCGCACTCGAAAAAATCGATCCCTGGGGGGCCACCACCTACGCTCCTGCCCACGGCCCCGTGGTTCGCCACAGTGTCAGCCGCCTCCGACTGGACTATGAAAACTGGTGCCAAACCCAACAGGTGGGGGACGTGCGGGTGGCGCTGCTCTATGCCTCCGCCTATGGCAACACCGCCAGCATGGCTGACGCGATTGGCTCCGGCTTAGAACAGGCAGGCGTCAGTGTGGATCGAATCGATTGTGAACAGGCCAACCCGGAGACCATCACTCAGCGGCTAGACCAGGCGGATGGATTGATCATCGGATCCCCCACGTTGGCGGGCCATGCGCCGATCCAGATCCAGACCGCCCTCGGCATCGTGCTCTCCACCGTGCCCAGCACCACACTGGCGGGGGTGTTTGGTTCCTATGGCTGGAGCGGCGAAGCCGTGGACATGATCGAGGCCAAATTGCGAGATGCCGGACACAGCTTTGGCTTTGAGTCGCTGCGGATCAAATTCAAGCCCACCCCGGAGGTGCTGCAAGCCTGTCAAACGGCTGGCACCACGTTTGCCCAAGCTCTCCGCAAGCACCTCAAGATTCGGCCCGCCCACCAAACCGCCAGCTCTTCCCCCACTGACCGCACCGGACAAGCACTGGAACGGGTGATTGGATCCCTCTGTGTGATCACCCGTCAGCCCCATGAGGCCGGGATCCTGACTGACGCGGTTTCCCAGGCCAGCTTTAATCCACCGGGGCTGACAGTGGCCCTGCCCAAGCTGCCAGAACTGGGATCCCTGGCTCAGCCCAATACTGCTTTTGTGGTCAATATTTTGCGAGACTCCGATCCGTTGCAACGGCACTTTAGCCGGACGGGCATCCTCAAGGCTGATACTTGGTCAGGATTAGCCACTCACCAGGACGACAATGGCTGTCTGGTGCTGGATGACGCCCTGGCCTATCTCACCTGTCAGGTGCAGAGTTGGATCGAGGCAGGGGATCATTGGATCCTCTATGCAAGATTAGAGACTGGCAAGGTGCAACATCAGGGGATCACAGCCGTAGATAGCCTGAGACGACGGCGCTAAACACGCTGGCATCCCCCTATTTAGGCAGTAGACGAAAACAACAGTTGCGGTTGTAATTAGAATCAACTGCGGGCGTAGACGATTGTATTTGGGTCGCTGCTGTATCGTTTGTAGATCGTTTGTAGATCATTTGAAGACTCGCCTGTAGACTCAACAGAAGATCCTCAAATCGGTGAAGTGCCCAGACGTAGTGACTGAGTCAAACTACCCTTGTTGACATGTAGATATCATGGCCCTCCCCCCTCAGGTTGTAGTGGATACCCCCCTCACCAGTTCTAATCGGGATCCCTCTGCTGTCAGGCTGGAGGGCTCTCCTGTTCCTGCAACTCGGCATCTGTCCGCCAGTCCTGAGACGGGATCTCTGTCTCCCTTGGAGGCCAGCAACCGCTCCACCTTGATGCGGCAATTTAACCGACGCTTCCCTCCCTTCTATAGTCAATTTGCCAGTAGCGAGGTGCAGCTCCAAAATCTCCAGCTGGCTTACACCCTCTACCAAACCCGCCAAGTGGTGGTGCAAATGCGGGAGGAGCACCACAAAACCGTCCTGCTCTTTGCCTACAACAACTATCCTGCAGTGTTGCGAGATGTATTTGGATCCATCGCCGCTTTTAACCTGACTCTGCACAACATTCAGTTGTATGGACAGATCGAAGCCCCGCACTTGGTCTTTTTGCGGCTCACTCTTTCCCGTGATAGCAAGCCCCTACCCCTAGCCACGTCGCTCAATTTAGAGCGGGCTATTCATGAATGTTTGGGGGGGCGGTTTAATGTCGAGGATACCCTGGCCCTAGAGTTCAATCTCCAGGAGAAATTGCAGTCTGCCACCGTTCGCTATTATCTTGACCGTGTCTTTCACTTGCCTGCTCTCCTGATCGAAGCGGATACCGAACCCAGCCTTTTTTACAAAGTGGCCTCGGCCCTCTGCAATGAGAAGTTGACGGTGGTGGGGGTGACCTCAATGCCACGGCGGGGGCAAATGCGCCTGATTTGCTATCTATTAGGCCCCAACGGTTCTACCACTATCCCCGACTACCTGGGGCAAAAATGGGCTACTGCGATTGGCTCTCGCTTAGGTGCTGAAGTCTGATTTGCCATTGGGTTGCTCTCATTCCTTTTGGGCTTCGGCTTTTGGGCTTCAGATTGAGATCTGCCTTGGGATCCGGTTGAGATCTGAGGGGGGGGTAGCTAGAGCCTTACTATGAGTGAGTGCTAGCGAGACAAGAACGTATGCTGCCTCAAGACTCCCATTCAGATCACACGGTGTCTTTGCCTCCAGAGTCTCCCTTGAGTGGCGGAGATTCCAGCCCCACTCCACCCACAACCTCCCCCTCCTTGTCGCTGGGATCCCTGACTAGAGGTGGCCGTTGGGATCCCTTTTGGGTAGCGGGGGTGGCAGGTATTGGCCTGATTGCCCTGATAATGCGGCTGTGGCGGCTGGGACAGTTTGCGGCACCCGTATTTGATGAGGTCTATTTTCCCAAGTTTGCCGAAAACTATCTGGACGGGGTGGCCTTCTTTGATGTCCATCCACCGCTGGGCAAGTATCTGATCAGTGTGGGGATCCTGATCTTCGGTCGCACCGAGATTGGCTACCGGATCATGCCCGCTCTGTTTGGCGCTTTGATGCCGGTTTTGGTGGCGATTGTGGCCTATCAGCTCAGTCGGTGGCGGCTGTTTAGCCTGGTGGCGGGCGGCTTGATGCTGACGGATGGGCTGTTTTTGGTGGAGTCCCGCTATGGACTGATGAATGTCTTCTTGGTGGTGTTTGGCTTCGTGGCCCAGATCTTCTTGTTTGAGGGGCTAGCGGCTGCGGGTAAACGGCGGGCCTTTTTATTGACCCTTTCTGGCCTGATGTTGGGGGCCTCGATCTCAGTCAAATGGAATGGCCTCTGGTTTGGGGTGATGTTTGCCCTGATCGGTCTGATGATCTGGGGCATGGCGGGCTACTGGCGGCGATTTTTGGTCGGATCCCTGACGATGCTGCTGGGGTCGGGGGTGGCTGCTATTGCCCGCCTCAATGGCTGGGAACCTGTGGCCAGTCAGACAGGATTGTTGCTCAGCCCCGGCTGGTTTGGGTTGGCGGCGGTGCTGGCCCTGCTGGCTCTGTGGGTGCTCAATTGTCCGGGCTGGTGGGCGCAAGGATTGCCTCGGATGGGCCTCTTGGCGGAGATTGCTGGGTTGCAGTGGTGGCACTATCTGGGCTGCTATGCGGCAATGGCTTTTGTCTTTTATGTGATCCAGTGGATCCCTCATTTATTCCAAAATCCCCAGGCGGGGATCCCACTGGCTCTGGATGCCGAGCTTTTGCCCAATCTGGCCAAGAGCTTTGTGGCGATCAATCGCTCTGTGCTGTCGGGTCATACCATTTCTACCCTGGAAGTCACCGATGGCCAATCGGTACACCCCTACTGCTCCACCAGCCTCCAAGGTCTGGCCACTGGGATCCCGGCACTTCAGGGGCTGCTCTCCCATAAAATCTGGGCGGCAGGGGCATGGTCGTGGCCTGTGTTAGGCCGTCCAGTGGGCTACTACTTCTCGGCGGAGGGGGGGCCATGGCGCGGGGTACATGCCTTGGGCAACCCGATCTTGTGGTGGCTCTCTATTGGCTCCGTGCTTTATCTCTCGGGGCGAGGACTCCGGCAATTCCAAGGGATCCCGGCCTATGTACTGCTGGGATTTGCTGGCAATTATGTGCCCTGGTTTATCGTCAGCCGCTGTGTCTTCATCTATCACCACATGAGCGCGTTGGCCTTTAGCATCATGGCGCTGGCCTGGGTGATTTCGACCCTGTTGGTGTCGGAGGCTCAGCTGTGGCGGCGGGTGGGACTGGGCCTGATTGCCGCCGTAATCGCCTGTCAATTGTTCTTCCTGCCCATCTGGTATGGGTTGCCCTTGACCAGTAGTGGGTTCTACCAGCGGATGTGGTTTCGGCCCAATCCCATGCCGATCCTCTGTTTTGATGCCCAGTCCTGCACCACTACGCCTCTCAGGATCCCAGCGATTCCGGGGCTGAATTGGATCTAGGGATCCCGACAGATGCGATAATCAGGTCTCAAATCTCTCTGATCCCTGAGCTGCAATGACATCTGATTCTTCTTCCCCCAAACAGTACACACTCACTGCCATCTCTGGAGACGGCATTGGCCCCGAGATCATGGCGGTGGGACGGCAGGTGCTGGATGCAGTGGCTCAGCTAGAGGGCTTCGGCATCCGCTGGCAGGAGGCTCTGGCTGGGGGCATTGCCATCGAAAAGACAGGCCAACCCTTGCCCGACGATACCTTGTCCATGTGCCGTGCCAGTGACAGTGTCTTTTTGGCGGCGGTAGGAGATTTCAAGTACGACACCCTGCCCTCCGATCAGCGACCCGAAAAAGCATTACTGGGGTTACGAGAGGGCTTGGGTCTGTTTGCCAATCTGCGCCCTGTCAAGGTTTTTGATCAGTTAGTAGACTCTTCTTCCCTCAAGCGCGAGGTGATCGAGGGCATCGATCTGATGGTGGTACGGGAGCTGACCGGCGGCATCTACTTTGGTAAGCCCAAGGGGATCTTTGAGATCGAAGGAGGAGAATCCCCCACCCGCCGAGGGGTCAACACCATGACCTATAGCTCCCTTGAGGTGGACCGGATCGCCCGAGTTGCCTTCGATTTGGCCCGCAAGCGGGGGCGCAAAGTCTGCTCTGTGGATAAAGCTAATGTTTTGGAGGTATCCCAGCTCTGGCGGGAGCGAGTGACAACCCTTGGCCAGGCTGACTATGCCGATGTGGAGCTAAGCCACATGTATGTCGACAATGCCGCCATGCAGCTGGTGCGCTGGCCCAAGCAGTTTGATGTGATCGTGACGGGCAACTTGTTTGGGGATATTCTCTCGGATGAGGCCGCCATGTTGACCGGCTCAATCGGTATGTTGCCGTCGGCATCGCTGGGATCCGAGGGGCCAGGAGTCTACGAGCCTGTGCATGGATCGGCACCGGATATCCTCGGTCAGGACAAGGCCAATCCCATCGCTCAGGTGTTGTCGGGGGCGATGATGTTGCGTTATTCCCTCGATCAGCCTGCGGCAGCCGATCGGATTGAAAAAGCGGTGGAAACCGTCTTGGCAGCGGGCTACCGAACTGGGGATATCTTTTCAGAAGGGATGACCCGCGTGGGCTGTGTCGAAATGGGCCAACGGATCCTAGCCGCCCTCTAGGCTTATCAATCCCAGGGCTTGAGCCGCCTTGGAACTGGGATACAACCCCCGTCCTTCTAGGCCGGCTTTTTGCCCTGCTGCTCGATGTATTCACGAACCACTCTG
This sequence comes from Cyanophyceae cyanobacterium, assembly GCA_050330615.1. Taxonomy (GTDB): domain Bacteria; phylum Cyanobacteriota; class Cyanobacteriia; order Thermostichales; family Thermostichaceae; genus JAAUUM01. The sequence goes on along the minus strand of JBHJNR010000291.1, from coordinate 671 downwards.
ATAGGAGCACCCCCGCAAGATCCGGCAAAGCACCTCGGACTCCAGAGGGGATCTTGATGCGGACGTAATCCAAACTCCTTACGAAGCATCCGACTACTACCCCCTTTCAAGTGATTGACAAGGCTAGAGACTGACAGTGTAGGTGCATATTCCACCAACAGATGAACGTGATCCATCTCCCCATTCAGCTCCAAGACGGTGAAGCCCATCTTCCTTCCCACCTCCAAGCAAACCTCTCTCATCCGCTCTAGATGATGGGGTTCTAGGATCTTATGGCGACACTTTGTTGTGAATACCAAGTGAATCACAATTCTCGTAACGCTTTACCTACTTCGTCTTAGCTTGTCTAGTTGCATTGCTGACCAAGTGCTATACTATAACCATGAAAGCACGTTTCAACTGTCGACTCTACCCTCATCCTGGTCAGGCTCACAGCTTGGCTAGGGCTTTTGGTTGTGCCCGTGTGGTTTGGAACGATGCCCTGGCCTATTGCCAACAGACTAGAGAGCAGAGAGGGAAAACCCCCAGCGGCTACGACCTCAAGAAGATTGTGGTCACGCAGGGCAAACAAGATCCGAGGCGGGCATGGCTGGCAGAGGTCAGCAGTGTGGTGCTGAACGAGTCGGTTCTAGACTTGGGAGTGGCGTTCAAGACCTTCTTTGCCAGCATCA
>JBHJNR010000290.1:0-11332 GCA_050330615.1 Cyanophyceae cyanobacterium | reverse complement strand
AACACCTCTCATGGTGAGACTTCAACTGCTGTTGAGTTGGACATGAATTTGGTGGGGATGGGGCAGGGTGAATTGATCCTATCGTTGTAGAGAAGAGACTTGAGAGACTTCCTGCCTTTGAATGTGAATTAGATTGAATGCGAATTAGAAGAGATTATGCTTTCCTCCATCACGTTGCCCACTTGGATCACCCTGGCTCGATTGGGGGCGGTTCCCCTCATCTTGTGGGGATTGGCCCAGGGATCCCTGACGGGGCGATGGGTGGCACTGGTGGCCTTTGGGGTTGGATCCTTGACAGATTGGCTGGATGGCTATCTGGCCCGACGGCTGCATCAAACCTCGGACTTGGGCAAGTTTTTGGATCCCTTGGTGGACAAACTGTTGGTGATGGCTCCTCTCTTGGCCTTGTTAGAACAATCGCGGATCCCGGCCTGGGGGGTGTTTTTGCTGTTGGGGCGGGAGATCACTATTGCGGGCTGGCGGGTTAGTCAGACGCAGATCTCTGGGGCCAATCTCTGGGGCAAGGCCAAGACGGTGACACAAATGGCGGCGCTAGTGGTGCTGATGGGGGAGTGGCCCGGTGGGATCCCTTTGTTCTGGGTAGCGGTGGTCTTGACCCTGATTTCGGGTTTGACCTATATGCTGCCTAAAGCCCCTGAAACAGAGAAACAGCCCGATTCGATCAGTTAGACAGGGAGACACAGGTAGACAGGTTCTCGGGTGACAACATCTTGCCTCAGCCCTCTCAAAACGAGGGAGTGGATCCTCTACACTTTTTTATGTCTGCATTGTGAGGTAGGTCGTGCTTGATCTCAAACGCCTGAGAGAGGATCCCGATAGCATCAAACAGGCGATGGTCAACCGTCGGGCCACCGTCGATCTGGACGGGATCCTGGCGTTGGATGGTCAGCAGCGGCAGTTGCAAACCCAACGCTCTGAGCTGCAAGCCGAGAGCAACAGCATTGGCAAACAGGTGGGCACGGCCATCAAAGGCGGAGCTGATCCGCAGGGATCCGAGGTGGCGGCGCTGCGACAACGGGGATCTGATCTCAAGGAAGAGATTGCCCAGATCGAAACCCAAGAACGGGAGCTGACTCAGCACATCGAAGATCTGCTCTTAAGGATCCCTAATCCGGCACTTGCCCTTGTGCCTGTGGGCCGCAGTGAATCGGACAATGTGGAGATCCGCCGCTGGGGGGACAACTTTAAGCCCGCTTATGCCGTCAAACCTCATGACGAGATTGCTGTGGAATTGGGGATCCTGGAGGTGGAGAGAGCTGTCAAGGTGGCTCAGTCTCGCTTTGTGGCCTTGATGGGAGCGGGGGCTGCGTTGGAACGAGCCTTGGCTAGCATGATGCTGGAGCGTCACACCCAGGCGGGCTATACCGAGGTGATCCCACCTTTTTTGGTCAACAGTCCCACCTTGCAGGGCACGGGCCAATTGCCCAAGTTTGCGGAGGATGGCTTTCAGTGTGCGGAGGATGACCTATGGCTGATCCCTACCTCGGAGGTGCCCCTGACCAACTTCTTTCGGGGGGAGATTCTGGATACGGCGGCCTTGCCCTTTAATCTTTGTGCTTTTACCCCCTGTTTTCGGCGGGAAGCGGGTAGCTATGGCAAGGACACCAAAGGGCTGATTCGGCTGCACCAATTTAACAAGGTGGAGATGGTCAAAATCACAGCCCCTGACCAATCGGAGGCCGAGCACGAAAAGCTGGTGCGGGATGCCGAGGCGATTTTGCAGATGCTGGAGCTCCCCTATCGGGTGTTGGAGCTGTGTACTGCCGATATCGGGTTTTCGGCCACCCGGTGCTACGACATTGAGGTCTGGATCCCCAGTCAAAACCAGTATCGCGAGATCTCCAGTTGCTCCAATTGTTGGGATTTTCAGGCCCGACGGGCCGATATCCGCTGCAAAACGGCAGGGCAAAAAGGAACGGAGTATGTCCACACCCTGAATGGATCTGGTTTAGCGGTGGGTCGGACGATGGCGGCGGTATTGGAGAACTATCAGCAGCCAGATGGAACAGTAAAAATCCCCTCTGCAGTCAGGCCGTTTTTGTCAGAACGGTACCTCACTTCAGAAGGGATCCTTAAGGTTTGATGGGGATCCCCTTTTGAGACATGTCGGCGATCTTGTTTGGGTAGGGTTTGGCCCGAGACTGGTTTTGGCTGGCGATGTACTCATCCTTAAAGCCATAGGTCAACCCCAGCGCCTGACACCGATCCACCAATTCCTGGGTCATCGCCGCCGAAAAGGGCCCGTTGGCATCTTTGTGGCGGAGGGTGATCTACTGAGCATCCGCTTCCTCGCGGGTGGCATAGGGGCTGGTGTCCAGTACCACCAATCGTTGAGTGGTCAGGCTTTGACGCTGAAACCATGAGAGGGTATAGCGCCAGCTGCGCCCGGATTCTTCCTGAGCGGTGAACAGGCCAGTCCCTTGAAAGCCTCGGCGAAAGAGGTAAATCAAGAGGGCGGCACTGACCACATTGTCGAGCTGGGCTGAGATCAAGCCATCAGAGATTTGCAGGCGATCCAAAAACGAAACCGGGGTTCCTGGCTGCAAAGAGTCCAGACCCTTAACCTCAAAGATCAGGTTTTTTCGTTCTGGACAAATGTAGGAGTTGGTGATCTCTCCTTGGCCCAAATAGGTGCCGATATAAGGCAGATGGGCCTGAACCCGCTGGCCTTGAAACCGATTTTCGATGGTGTGCAACATGTGTTCCGACACCGATTCCCCCATCACCTCCCCCTGATTTCCGGCGATAAAGGCAGCGTATTGAAACTCATTGGGGCCCGTGCATAACAAGCCATGTCGGTCGATGTGGGCCGATAGAAACAGATCGTGGGGCCGGGATCCCTGGGCAACTAAGATGCCATGAAAATACTGCACCTCTAGCCCAAGTTCTTCTAGTTCTCGCCGCAGCACTCGAAAAAAAGAATCCTCGTTACCCACGACAGCAGGCTCACGAATCAGGGGTTTGAGGATATCGAGAAACTCATCTAGGTCATAGGTGGCTCCAGAATCCCCAGTCTCTGAAGAGGTCTCTGTGACTGAGAAATCGATGGATCCCACCATAGTGCCAACCCCTCCACAATGCACTGACCGCATCGATATCAAGTGGATAGGATCCTATGGGCTTTGGGGGATAATGAGTGTTGTCTGAGATACATTCATTGAGCAGAGCACCCGTGGCTACGATGGTCAGAACCATGACTGGAAAAGGCCAAGAGCACGTTGCACAGATGAAGTCTGAGGTAGCCCCTCAAGACAGTCTTGGATCCTCTTCAGCAAGAATTGGGTTCAACCGAGACAGGCATGAGCGTCACTTGGGAGGTGTGGTGGATCCGCAGCCATTATTGCAGCACACGAGACAGGGGCAAGGGGTTTCACTGTTGGGACAGAGTTTGCCGCAGAGGGTAATGGCAGGTTTGCGGGTGATTCTCAGATACAGTTCCGAGGCCAGCAACATGCCCAACGTGGGAGCCATCAGATAGATCCACCAGCCCGACCAAGCTTGAGCAGGCAAGGCTGAGGCAAACGTGCGGGCGGGGTTGAGGCTAGTCCCTGAGAAAGGCACCAACAGGGAGATGTAGGTAGCCAACAGGATCCCAGCCAACAGTCCTGTCCATGGGTGGAAACGTTGAGAATTTGACACCCACACCACCACTGTCATCAACCCAAAGGCCATGCCCAATTCCACCCCAAAAGCCACCAGGGATCCCGCATCTCCCGGCAAGGTGGAGATATAGCGGATGGGCGGCTCCGTAAAGCGATCCCCCAGCAGCAGGGCTACCAGTAGGATCCCAGCCAAACCGCCACAAAAATGGGACAGACAATAGAAGGCGGCGTCCCGAGGATGCAACTTGCCCAACCGATAAAAGGCGAGGGTAAAGGCTGGATTAAAATGTGCCCCCGAGCGCTTGCCCCACTTGGAATAGATCAGGGCGCTCAGCGTCCCTCCCACGCAGACACCGACCAAGGCCCGCCGCAGCCAGGGATCCACCTGATGGAGCAGGGATCCCGGATCCTCCACGATCACGGTCATCACCCCCGCCACCACCATCAGCATCCCTAATCCCCAGGCCTCAATCAGATAGTCTTGCCAATGGGTCTGCCCCTTATTCAGCATGGTTGTCCTGTGCGTTCTTGGAATCAAGACGTGTGGCCCAGATAGTCTGCCCGAGTGGAGTGGCCAAAGCCTCTTGGTCAGCCTCGATTAAAGCCCGATCTCGAATCCGGCAGGAATCGCAGACCCCACAGGGATCCTGTCCACCTTGGTAGCAAGACCAGGTTTTTGCAATTGGCACCCCCAGCCGCAGGGCGCGTTTGACGATATCCACCTTGCTATCGCTGACCAGTGGGGCAATCAACTGGGGAGCTTGGCCTGCTAATCCCACCTTGGAGGACAGATCGGCCAACTGTTGAAATGCCGATAAATACTCAGGACGACAGTCAGGGTAGCCCGAATAATCGACCGCGTTGATGCCGAGATAGATCGCCTGAGCTGATTTGGCTTCCGCCAAGGATAGGGCGATGGAAATGAACACCGTATTGCGACCGGGCACATAGGTATTGGGAATCTCCGCAGAGCTACTCCCCTGGGTAGGCATTGGGATCCCGTCATCGGTGAGGGAGGAGCCACCCCACTGAGCCAAGTTGATATCGACGACAAAGTGGGCCTGGATGCCCAAATCAGCAGCGAGGGCCTGGGCCGCTTCTAGCTCACGAACATGCCGCTGGCCATAGCGAAACGACAGGGCAATACACTCATACCCATCCGCCTGCGCTTGGGCCGCTACTGTGGCAGAATCCAACCCACCCGACAATAGAACGACAGCAATCGGTTTCATCCGGCCTTATCTCACCCCAAGCATTTTGTGGGTTTGCAAACTGATCCGCCAGCTGGGATGGTGCAAAACAAACTCCACGATCCGGGAGCGATTGTCAGGATCCGTCCACTCTGGTTGCAGGCTTTGGATCACACCCTCAGGGACTTTTTGGGCTTGAACCTCAGCCCAGTCAAAATCGCTATCAGAGGCGATCACCACCTTTAATTCATCCACATGGGCATAGATGCTGGGATCCGGCTGCTTGAAAGGCTTGGGAGAAAAGGTCACCCAGTCAAACTCTCCGCTCCAGGGATGGGATCCCGATGTTTCGAGATGAATCGTCAGCCCCGCCGTGTGTAAGGCCTGGGTCAAGGGATCCAGATTGTGCATCAAGGGCTCTCCCCCTGTGACAATGACGATTTTGGGCTGAGCCGCCACCGCCTCCGCCACCAACGCTGGGATCGATCTGTGGGGATGATGGCGAGCACTCCAAGACTGTTTGGTGTCGCACCAAGGACAGCCCACATCACACCCCGCCAACCGAACAAAAAAGGCATTGGTGCCCGTCCAGAAGCCTTCCCCCTGAATCGAGTGAAAGGTCTCCACAATTGGCAGTGTTCCAGACTCTACTAGTAGGGCTGGATCGGGTGCTGTTTCAACCTGTGTTTCAACCATCGACTGTTGATGCTCCCTTGACCACAAAACGAAGGGGATCCTGCTCCACCCCCGCTCTCATCATGCCTTAGGCTGGGATCCCGTTAGCCCAATGCCGTTGGTACAACGTAAATAAACCCTTCCGACGGCCCTCCCACAGAGAGAGTGGCTGGTAATGTAAATTGAGTGAAGCGTGAACCCGCCCATTCAAGCATCAGAGACTGTTGCACTTCAAATTTGAGTTGGCGAATTAGCTCTGACGGAACCAAAGAATGCCCAGAAGCTTACTTTACCAAGTACTAGTGGTCTCGGTGATGTTTTTGGGCTGTTCTCACAGCAGCTTCGCTGGTTCAGAATGGAGCGTCTTACTGGATCCTGGCACGTTGAACTTATCGTTTTCCCCGGAACTGGATCAAGCCGACCAGAACCGCCTCCTTACCGGCATTTTTGGTGACCGATACGAAGATGTCCAGGCTGCCATCACTGGATACGCTACGGGATCTTTTCTTCGGCCTAACACATCGCAGGAAGTCGTGGTGGTTCAATTTCCTGGCCCGAATCTTTTGCAGCCAAGTGAAGGGAGGGTGATAGTTGCCATTGTCGATGGCAATCGTGTTGCTCTGCTGAGCTTGCCCCCCAGCCTGGGCCCGTTCATTCTTGGTACTGTTGATGGGTTAATCAATGAAGACCTGCTTATCCTCGGGGGAGAAAAGGTGCAGATGGGAGAACGAGTTGGAAACATCAGCATTATCAGTTTGAAAGAGGCACGGATTGAGTCTGTAGCAGAATTTCCACAGGCTTGGCAGGATCCTTGTGAATCCCCACTAGGGCCTACCGAGGGACGAAGCTTCGTCCGCATTAAAATGCGTAGACCCCACCCCGAATCAAGCACCCCAGATGAAGACGGTTTGCTCCCCCTCTTTCGCGCCGTGCCCTATTCTCAGCCGTGCCCTAGCGACCCATGAGTCAATCAAGCCCTCCTCTGCGTTGGGGGCGATCTGCGCTTACAGTCCTGAATAAGGCAAGATTGGTAATAAATATGTGACTGATGTCTATGGCATCAATACACAAGTGTTGAACGATAGCTTAAAGAGCAAAAAAAGGCAGGGAGACGCACTAATTTGAGGCAACGGATTGACGATTTAAATTTATTAGAGTGTTGGCAGCTCATTTGATTCTACAGCAAAGTAAAATGAATTGTGAGAATAATTCTCCCGAATATCTCTGCCAGAGACATATCTAGTTGTATTATCTCTCATGCATTAATCTGGATTGCTGTATTGGTGATAGAGATATCGAAAATTCATAGTAAAAAGCATTAAATAAGTTGAGATGTATTCAGCTGATTGGCTCTCCTGGATTTATGGTGACAGCACAAGAAGCTTGCCATGTCAACCTCTGTCTGGGCAAGGATCTCAGCGAACTCAATGCAGCAACGCCACCACGTTTCCAGGAGAGCCGCTGATTTATCCGCCAGGAAAGTAATCTTGTGGAAAGAGTGATTCGTATGACTGGAGACTCTAGAAGTGTAAGATATTATGTCAAGATGCAATCTTTTTGACCCTCATCCTGATGTATCTCCACGCTATTTTACAGCGAATTTGAGGTTTGATAAAACCATAATGAAGATACTTGCTGTTCCATAATCATGGAGATAATCCAGAATCATGGAGATAATACCTGCTGGTCATTGCGGCTCGAATGACGGGAGGCGATTAGCATCGCGCCTGCCAGGTCTGGTTGTTGGCGCAGGAATATTTCTAGCCAGCCAGTTTGCAGGCTCAGCCAGATTCGTGGCGTTTGCCAATCCGCTCCCCCCAGGCTGGATCGATGCCTCCGAACATCCGCTGACCATTGTCCGCAGCGACCGGTCTCCGGTTCGGGTTCTAATCGGGTCACCTAGGGACAGCGATGCGACCCCAGCCAGGCTGATAAATGATGTTGAGCGCGACTCGACTGCCTGGCGACTCGAACAGTGCCAAGCCATGCCTAGCCACGCCGACAGTGATTATGTAGCTCTGCGAGTCTGCCGTATTCACAGCCAGGATCAAGTCGCCATTGCCATTGGCCTGCGGCGTCAGGACGGCCAGCTCCAGCACCTGATCGGGGCAGCGCCCGCGCAAGACGCAGGCCAGCTGGCAGCCAATACGCTCGAAGTGGCCGAGCATGTCGAAAGTGGTGGCTTCGACGGATTGCTGGTCGGCCAAGACAGCGTGGAAATGGATCCTCCGGCGCGTCTACCCCACTCAGTGAATGCAGGCAATACGGAAGTCCTTGGCGTCTATGCGCAGTGGCTCAGCACCGGCATGGCAATGTATGCCCGACCCCGCGTTTTATTTGCTTCTGGAGACATACTCAAAGACATGAGCCTGCCCCCCGCTGAGGTCAGCGTTGCGCCGGATGGCTCGCGCAACCGATCCGACTGGGGACGTTGGGAGATACGCGGCAACGAATACCGGATTCGTTGGGACGACGGCTCCGAATCGAACTGGGCGCTGGACAGCGGCACATTCTTCCCGGTTCATCCCGCACCAACGGGCTTGCGTCTGGACGGTCGGTTTCGTGCGATGACCACTATGTCTGTAGCTGAGCCACAGGGGGGCCAGTTGACAACGGCCGCCTGGTCTCAGCTAACCCTGAGTCCGGACGGCCGCTTCGTGCAGGGTCGGGGCATCACAACGGCTGGTTCAAATGTGGCCGCCTACGGCATCCAGCCTAATGAGCATGGCGAGTATCACATCGACGGGCATTCGATCGAGCTTCGCTTCGCCGACGGCACAGTAGAGCGAGCTGGCTTCTTCATCGTTGCTGCTCGTGACTATGCTGGACAGCAACCTGACGTCTTCGGCATTGGCAACACGGTGTTTACCCGATCTCGTTAACGCCACAATGCTTGGGCATTGTTATACCTGGGTCTGACGCAGCTTGTCTGAGTGGGATCCAGTAGAGAAATTCAGATCAAGAGCAGGTATTGATGGATGAAAGCCATACATAAGTTAGCCCTGGGCTTGGCTACCGCTACCGGATTCATTGCTACCGGCACTGGTGTGAGCCTTTATACGCAGCATCGCTTTGGCACCGATCCCCTAACCCATGTCTTTCATCCGGTCAGGCGGATGATAACTTTGCCAGCCCAGCCTGAAGCGATCAAAGATTTCCAATTTAGCTCGGACGGGCAGTCGATTTTCACCCTTTCCGGGAATTTGAGTTTCACAGATGTGGTAACTCGAGTGGGTGATGAAACAGCCATAGTTAGGCAGTGGGATATCTCTACGGGGGAGACCTTAGCGGTTTTTGCCAATCCGATCGGAGGAGAGGAAGGGCTGAGGATATCCTTTGATGCGACGACCCGACGGGTAGCGTTTGAAGGCCAGGAGTCTATTTTAGAACGGTGGGATTTGGATACCGGAGAGCCCCATCCCCTACCCTTTCCAGAAGACCTGCAAAATCATGCCATTCAGCAGCACCTCGTTAGCGGCAATGGCCAGGTGGGAGCAGCATACCAATATGACCCAGAACGGGATGAGTGGTCTGTACTCTTATGGGAGTTGGAGACTGGCTCGATACTGGCCCAGATTCCCCTGGCAGGGGATGAGATGCTGGCTTTGAGTCAAGATGGAGCCTGGCTAGCCGTGGCCACCCCAGTGTCTGAGAACGGTGCAGTTGTTTCTGTCTGGGAGGTTGCCACCGGCAACCAGCGCGATAAACGGCAGATTAGCCTAGTGGATGACACCATTCAACCCCGTCGTTGGATTCGAGCAAATATAGATTTAACCATCAGTCAGATGGGTTTTGCCGAGGAAACCCTATGGTTTCTATCCAGTTGGCAAACTCAGCAACGGTGGGATCTAGCTACCAATACCCTGACAGACCCAGTGAAACTGCCATCCGAGTTTGACTCGACAAATTTGAGCAGGTTGTTGACTTCAACCGATGGCAAGTGGGTTGCTGCTACTGACAGAGAGATGCTACGGCTCTACGATCTCGAGAGCAACATCAGCCTGACAATTCCCACTATTCCTGAAAATGCTTACCTAGCATTTAGCCCCGATGGTCAGCACATTGCCCTGAGAGGTAACGATGAGATTCAGATCCGAGAGACTGCATCGGGTCGCCTGCTGAGGACGTTCGAGGCAGAGTTGCCTGGTTCGCTTTTAACCTTCAGTGCTGACGGTCAAACCCTTGTCGGTAGCCATCGCGATCTCTCGCTCAGCCTGTGGCAAGTCGATACCGGTGATGTCAAAGGGCACGTTCCAAGTAGCGGGGTTTCTCAACAGGGTTGGCTGGTAGGAAACACGGTGTTGACAACGGGGCACCGATCCCTCATCCGGGTCTGGGATAAGGAGTCTGGGCAACTCTTATCCCAGGTTGTGGATCTGGAGCGGGGCTGGTTTTCACTGATGGGCCTGATCCCGTCCGGGGCACTGCTGACCCAGTCGTATGGCAGCACAACGCTACGGTTTTGGGATGCTGAGACCGCTGCCCCAATGATGACCCAGGAGATTGGGTTCCAAGATAATTTAACGATAGTAGCTACTCCGCATAGGCTGTTATTGGCCCATTGGCCCTATGTTGACCCTGCCATCGTCGTTTGGGATTTAGAAACCCAGGAAAACTGGTCGATTTCTGCTGCTGATCTGCCCACTGGTTCCCGAGTAGGATTCGCTCTTAGGGATGATCTGTTGGCAATTGCGATTGGTTCTTCGATTCATTCTTCAATTCAACTGCGATCGGCATCAACGGGAGAACTTGTTACATCCATACCCAATGCTTTTGGGAGCAGGCTACTTTGGGGGGGGACTCCGGTAGCTATAAGTGCAGATGGTACGCTACTTGCGTTTGTCTCTGGATTTAATCAGGTCACCCTCTGGCATATTCCTAGTCAGCGCAGAATCCGCAAGATTCCCATACCTACTAACCCTGTCGCATCTTTGGCCTTTAGTCCTGATAATCGTCTATTAGCCGTTGGCGGCGGCTCTGATCACCTGCACGTCTTACAGCTGCCCTAACTGCTTTTCGATCTTCATGGGTGACACTGCTTTCCTTTCAGCACAGAACTACTGATGTTGCTCTAGATGACGATAATCTGCGCTTCTCTATTACCTACTTACCAAAGGACAAATATCAGCAAATCCTGCGGGCCAGTGGGTATCATATACTGGCGAAGCGGGAACAGGTACAGGTACACCGCTTACCGTTTCAGGAAAATAACTGATACCGAGTGCGTAGGGGTAGAAACCGGCAGGAGGATCATCTGGTGAATCGTAGGTTGCGCCGCGCTCAAAATACCTCAGTACCCTTGATATGTTCTCATTAGACAAATCAATCTCTCTCTCATCGAGTGGCTCGAGCAGTAGCCCAGGACGCCAAGGCTCCCAACCTCTATAAACATCAACGAGAAGCCAGCCAACTTTCTCGGCAAAGTGGAAACGAGAAGTGTTGTAAATCCTATCGTCTTCGTCTACCTGACTTAGGTTGAATTCAGGGGGCATGAGTGTTTGTTGGATGCTAAAGCCAAACTTCTCATTTGAATAGGTTGTCCAAACGCGATCCAAGGCTCGCAAGTCTTCACAGAAAAGGCTATTTTGGCGGCTTATCTGTTGATTCCGACTTGAAGAAAGATCGCCATTTCGATACCTCAAGATAACTTCCTTGTGCCGCAGGTTTATGATGCCTGCTGTGATAAAGTCAGCTTCTTGCCATTCCTGATTAGCTAACTTAGTCTCTAGTTGCCATAGTTGGATCTCGAAATTATCCTCTAACCTAAGATCCTGTAAGGGGGGGCGACCTTGGGGCACCTTGTCGCAGGTCTGCAACCGACCCGCAATGGATGGAACCCCTCCC
>JBHJNR010000289.1:0-9289 GCA_050330615.1 Cyanophyceae cyanobacterium | reverse complement strand
CCTGCGGCTCCCCCCTCTAATAAACCTGCTGCAACGGTTGCTCCTCCGGCTCCCTCTCGGCCTCGACCCACTCATAATCGGCAGCGATCTCATCAAGCTCAGACCCCCAAAGACGAGGGGCCGAGCCGTCCAACCTCCATTCAAATTCAGGGCAACCTGACGGTGCAGGAATTGGCCGATCTGATGCAGATCCCAGCCACCGATATCATTCGGGTTCTGTTTATGAAAGGGTCAATGGTGAACATCAACCAAGTGTTAGATGTGAGCCTGATCGAATCGGTTGCCAAAGAACTAGAGTGCGATGTCGAGGTGATCGCCGCCGAATCTGAAGCTAAGAAAACTGAGATGTTGGATATCGGTGATATCGAATATCTGCAATTCCGACCGCCAGTGGTAACCATCATGGGCCATGTTGACCACGGTAAAACCACCTTACTAGATGCCATCCGTAAGACCAGCGTGGTCTCTGGAGAGGCTGGCGGTATCACCCAGCGGATCGGTGCCTATCATGTCGATGTAACCCATGAGGGATCCCTAAATCGGGTCGTGTTCTTGGATACTCCAGGGCACGAAGCTTTCACGGCGATGCGCGCCCGTGGGGCCAAGGTGACTGATATCGCTATCTTGGTGGTGGCTGCGGATGATGGGGTTCAGCCTCAAACCATAGAAGCGATCAGCCATGCTCGGGCGGCTAATGTGCCCATCGTGGTAGCAATCAATAAGATCGACAAACCTGGGTGTCAACCGGATCGGATCAAGCAGCAGCTGTCTGAGCATGGCCTTGTGCCTGAGGAATGGGGGGGAGACACACCGATGGTGGAAGTCAGCGCCCTGTCCCAAATCAATCTGGATGGGCTGCTAGAGATGCTCTTGCTGGTGGCAGAACTGGGTGAGTTACAGGCCAACCCTGACCGTGCCGCTAAGGGAACCGTCATTGAGGCCAATCTCGATCGGGCTCGTGGCCCCATTGCCACGCTATTGGTGCAAAACGGCACCCTGCGGCTGGGCGATGCCATTGTGGCAGGATCCATTTTTGGTCGGGTCAAGGCCATGACCGACGACTTGGGCCAGCGGATGGAAGAAGCAGGCCCATCCAGTGCGGTGCAGCTGCTGGGGCTGAGTGAAGTACCTGCGGCAGGCGATGAGTTTGAGGTCTATGCCGATGAACGGGAAGCCCGCCGGGTGGCCGATCAGCGGCAAGAGGATCAGCGACAGGCTCGACTGCAACAAATGTTGTCTCGTCGCGTCAGCCTGGGAACTGTATCTGCTCAAGCCCAGGAAGGTCAGCTCAAGGATCTCAACTTGATCATCAAAACTGATGTACAGGGATCCGCTGAGGCGATCTTGTCCTCCCTCCAACAGCTCTCCCAAGAGGAGGTACAGTTGCGGGTGCTTCTGGCTGCTCCTGGAGAGATCACAGAAACCGATGTGGACTTGGCGGCAGCGAGCGAGGCCATCATTATTGGCTTTGCCACCGATGCCTCTGGGGGTGCCCGGTTACTGGCGGATCGCTACGGGGTAGATATTCGGGAGTACAACATCATCTACAACCTGCTCGAAGATATTACGGGAGCTATGGAAGGGCTCTTGGATCCCGAACAGGTGGAGGAACCCCTGGGTCAAGCGGAAGTGCGTCAGGTGATCACCATCGGGCGAGGCAATATTGCTGGCTGCTATGTGCTGTCAGGCAAACTCTTGCGCAATACCCCAGTGCGAATTCTCAGGCGTGGATCGGTGATCTTTGAGGGTCGATTGGATTCGCTGAAACGGTTTAAGGATGATGTGCGCGAGGTGGCCTCTGGCTTTGAATGCGGCATCGGCGTCGATAAGTTTACTGACTGGACAGAAGGTGACATCATTGATGCCTATCAGTTAGTGATGAAACGGCGCAGCCTTGCCACAGCCAGTACCAACCGACGGTAGATCATCCCCATTCAGGGATTCCGGCTGCAATCAGCTGCAATCAGCTCCAATGACTCGACCTCTCTTCTTCTATCCAGGAGAATTGAGCGAGTCATTCTTTCTGTTAATGACCAATGGCCCGAAGGTAATAGCCCGAAGGAAATGGCCAGCAAACAGTAGCAAGATAGCAACGGCAACAGAAAAACGGGGGCAACCGGGATCCCCATCGTGAGGAGCAGTGAGTGGGATGGCGACAATAGGAGCAGGTCAGGGAATCAAAGATCGCCTCCCCCAAGCCCTGGGCCTGATTGGGTTGGGGATCACTCTCTGGGGTGGGGCAGCCTTGATCTTGCGCTGGGGACAATACCCTGGGCTGAGTGTGGTGACAGGCCTGGGGCTGATAGCAACAGCAGTCCTGCTCTGGCTACGCTCCCGTCCTGCCGATCGATTACTGGTGGAACCCTCCACCTGGTCGTTGCAACAGGATCCTGAGACCTATCGTCTTCAGGCTCAGTTTGTGGCCCGTAATCTCAATCCCTTACTAGAGGTCACCTTGGCTTGGGTGGAGCCCCGACTCCATCTGTTAAGCAAGGGATCCACTGGCGAGATTCGGTCGCGGGTGACTGTGCGCTCAGCCCATACGGACATGGATCCCCGGCCCGACAACTATTGGCAGGCCTACATTATTTCCCCCCAAAGCAGCACAGCCCTAGAGGTAGAGATCGAGTTGTGGGGGCAGGATCTATCGTTATTACAGACCTGTTGGCTGGAGCTGGACTATGTGCAGTATGGCCGTCAACAGCGCACCCCCAAAACCGCCCATCTGATCGCCCCCTTGCAGCAACAGGATCCCCTCACAGATCCGCAGTGGCGGCAGCAGGGATCCACTCAGGTGCTGCCTATCCCTACCCACCTACTCACCCCTAGCGATGATTGGGGGCAGGTGTTAGAACGCTATGTCCTGCCTCATGTCCAACCCGGTGATATCGTTGCCATTTCAGAAACAGCGGCGGCGGTGGTACAGGGCAATTTTCGCCATCCCACCGATGTCAAGCTGAGTGGCTTGGCCCGTACCCTCTGCTATCTGTTTCCTTCTAAGACCAGTCTATCCAGTGCCTATGGGATGCAGGTGCTGATCGACTCCTCCAGTCCTTGGCGGGTAACAACAGCTCTGATCTTGGGGTTGCTCTGCAAACTGGTGGGGATCCGGGGAGTGTTTTATGCCTTAGCTGGAGAGCAGGCGGCCCTGATCGATGATGTGACGGGCACCCTACCCCCCTATGATCAGTTTCTGGTCTTGGGGCCTCAGAACCCACAGCAAATCACCGACCAACTGCAAGGCAAAACGGGACAGTCTGTCGCCATTGTTGATGCCAACGATTTGGGAGGGGTTAAGATTTTGGCGTTGAGTCCAGATTCTGAGAGCACTTCATCGAGTGAGGTGATCGTGGCAGCCCTCAAGCGCAATCCGGCGGGCAACTCGGCAGAACAGACCCCCATCGTGCTGATTCGCCCCAAATCTCCCTCCTCTCAGCCAGAAGCTTAAAGACCAGCTCAATCCATCATCAGCTAAATCAAAATGTAACGAGATGACCTGAGTGGATCCTGTAAAAGTATCGGCTCTCTCACGGGGTGGAATAAACTTCTCCTTTCAGAGGATCCCGTCTGCTAGACATAATGCGTACTATGGAGCAACAGTCTGAGGATTGGGGCTACTCTGTCCCAGACTGGTGATGTTCGATCCAGACTCCATCATTGTGGCGTATGCTTCAGTCTCCGCTTGGCCATTTGATCCACGACCGCTATACCCCGATTCAATCTCTTCGTTCTGACGGGGTTGGTTTGCTGGCCTCAACTGCCGACACGTTTGAAGCGGTGGATAACCGTAATAACCAACGGGTGATGCTAAAGCTGATGAGCTGGGATCCCGGCGAAGATCCTGATCTAACCAAAATCCGGCGGCAAAGCTTTGTATCTGAAGCAAGCATTTATCTCCAACTGGAGCTATGCCCTTATTTCTTAGCCATTCGAGATGCGGATCTGAACGGGGATCAACCCTTTGTGGTCACAGACTGCTTGGGCATTCCGCCGCACCAGGGCAGGATGCTGTCGGAGCTGATCGGAACTGATACTCCCTGTAAGCCGGAGCAGGTGATCCGATTGGGGCGACAAATGGCCGCCAGTCTAGCCCGCCTCCATGCCACGCGAGCCCAGTACCGGACGATGGTACTCCCCCATCTCTGCCATGGGGAGTTACAGCCGCAGTCCTTTTGGTTGGTGGAGGATCCTGCCGAAGAATCTGTAGTCCTGCGGGATCTGGATATCATGCGGCTGGTGGCTCGTTCGCGACAGCAGTTAGTGGAGCCTTTGGCCCCTCGCTACGCTGCCCCAGAGCGATTGGATTTGGCACCTCCCGATCCCCGCAGCGATATCTATAGTTTGGGGCTCCTGCTCTATGCGTTGCTGACCGGAACAATCCCGTTTGCCACGGTTGAGCCTGAGTCTGTTCAGTCCTCGCCTACTAACTCTCAGAGATGGAAAGATATCCATCGCACTCAGACCTTACCCCCTTTATCCCGTTGGGCTGGACTGGCCGTTCCACCTGAGTTAGAGGGGCTGGTGATGAGTTGTTTGGCCCCAGATCCGATCCAGCGCCCCGCAACAATGCAGGCGGTGGAAGCCCGACTGGCAGCTCTCTTGGCCCCCATCCCTCAGACTACAGCTACAGTCCCTACACCCCTCCCATCCCCCTTCAATTCATCCAATGCCAGTGGAAGTATTTCCAGGCGAGCCTTTACACGTCCTGCCCACAAGGTTCGAGTGGATCCCTATATCGGGATGATCTTGGAGGAGCGCTATCGAGTGGAGAAGCGGATCGGGAAAGGGGGAATGGGCAGCGTCTACCTGGGTACCGACCAAAATCTAGGCCGTCAGGTGGCCATCAAAATCATGAACAGCTCGGGGGGATCCGATCCTGAAAATGAGATCAAGCGATTCAAACGGGAAGTGGATGTTTGTGCCTCTCTGAATAGCCCCAACATTGTCCAAATCAGTGACTATGGGGTGACCGAGCGGGGCCAGCCCTACTATGTGATGGAGTATTTGCAGGGATCCACCCTGAATCAGGCTCTCAAAGCCAGCGGTTTCCTACCGTGGCAACGGACGATTCAGATCCTGTTGCAGATTTGTGCAGGACTGAAAGAGGCTCACGACCTCAACATCGTTCACCGCGATCTGAAACCGGACAATATTTTTCTGCTCTCGGGCAGTATCGGAGAGCGGGTCAAAATCTTAGACTTTGGCATTGCCAAGATGGTGGATGATCAGCGGCGCACCCAGCTAACAGCAGTGGGGGCATTCTTGGGCACCCTACGCTATGCGGCCCCGGAGCAGTGTGGCATCAACAAGCCCATTGATGCTCGGAGTGATATCTATGCCCTCGGCCTGATGATCTATGAGATGTTGACGGGATCCAATCCATTTGGCATCGACACCCAGATGCCCGGTTTCAACCCGATGGACTGGATCACCTGTCATCTCAAGCGGAACCCTCAAGCCCTCAAGCACCAGCCCGATGGCAGCCTGATCCCGGAAGAATTGATAAGTCTAGTGCTGCAATGTTTAGCCAAAAAACCAGCCGACCGGGTGCAGTCGATTACTGATCTGGAGCGCGGGCTACGTCGGGTGTTGAGCCGCTATCCCAGTGCTCCTCCTTTCAGCCAGCCAGCGCCCCAGCAGGATCCAGCTCTCCAAACAATAGTTGAAAGACCAGCTCAATCTGCTCCTAGCCCCCAGCCTCAACCAGCAGCAGTCCAGCCCCAGCAGGGATCCCGGCAAGAGACTACCTTCAATCTAAGTGGGGATCCTCATGCAACGGTGGTGGATCAAAACAGTGCCAATCTGCCAGGATCCACCTCCGAGCCTTTCGGTCAGTCCATCACGGGGCAACCTCTAGAGGTAGTCCCCTCCAGGGATCCCAATCAAACGGTTGCCGATCAGTCACCCTCTGTTCAGGATCCCAATCGCACAGTCGTCCAGTCCCCTCCCTCTCAGCAGGATCCTACCGCCACCGTGGTGCAGGTTAGCGCCCAGTCTGATAATTGGGTGGAACAAGCCCGTCAGGTTGCCGCTAGCCAGGATCCCACTCGTACAGTCGTCCAGTCCCCTCTCTCTCAACAGGATCCCACCGCCACCGTCGTGCAGGTTAGCGCCCAGTCTGATAATTGGGTGGAACAAGCCCGTCAGGTTGCCGCCAGCCAGGATCCTACCCGCACAGTCGTCCAGTCCCCTCTCTCTCAGCAGGATCCCACCGCCACCGTGGTGCAGGCTGGCCCCCAGTCTGATCATTGGGTGGAACAAGCCCGCCAAGTTGCCGCTAGCCAGGATCCCACTCGCACAGTTGTCCAGTCCCCTCCCTCTCAGCAGGATCCCACCGCTACCGTGGTGCAGGCTGGCCCCCAGTCCAATCATTGGGTAGAACAAGCCCGTCAGGTTGCCGCCAGTCAGGATGCTCCCGCTGTGGCCAGATCCTCGAACCCGATCACAGCATCCCCTTGGAACCGCTCAGAAAAGCTGCCCGCTCCAGCCCCAGTTCCTCCACCCCGCGAGATGCCGCAAGCCCATCCTCAGCAGGGATCCCAACCCCTTCAGACTCCCCCTTCATCAGGAGAACAACGGCCCATGTCAGGATCCAAGCCAGCCCCCAAAAGACGCACCCCCGGTTGTCTGATCTTGCTTGTATTGGCAGTGCTGATCGGCGGTGGCATGTACGGCGCTAGCATCTTTTGGCCGACAGCCCCTTGGTGTGGACGCATCACCTACCTCTGTCACGGCGATCTCACGGGCTCACCTGAAGACAACTAAGGCCTGAAAAGACTGCCATCAGATTGTCAGATTAATCACCGCAGCACAGGATCACAACTCGGGCAAATCTCCTTCATAGCCAGAGGCAAGGGCGAGAGCTTCTAGAGAACGAACCCCAACTAAGGTTTGGCCATTGATCACCCAGGTGGGATAGCTCTGAACTCCTGCTTCATTACAGACTTCCGCCTGTGGAGTGCCACGGCCGTTGGGGGAACACTCTACATAAGGAATCTGGTCTTCAGCAGTGCCAAATAGTTCTTTTTGTTGCTCACAAGCAGGGCACCAAGAGGCCCCATACATCAAAGAGCCTGTGGTCTGGAGATGTTCGGCAAGAGCAACCACACTGGGATCCGCTGGCATCCGCTGGTTGGCATAAACCCCGATGGTGATTACCCAGGTGATCAGGGTAAGAACGATGGCATTAAAGACAAGTTTGCCCCAGTCAAGCCACCGATGGCCGATCAGGACCGTCAACCAAATGCCCGTGGTCAGGGCAATGGCGATGGAGCAATAGAGACAGAACTGCTGTAATTCTCCCACCATCAGATAGAGCATATACAGCTCAAACGCAAACATGCCGGTGGCGACGGTAAACAGTCCTGGCCAACGCCATTTTTTGACCAAGGGGCTGAAGCTTTCTGGCAACACCGCCAAGATCAAAATCGCCAAAAAGCCCAACAGTCCTAAAGCAGCGGTGGGCACCCCCAGGAAGGTTGCCCAGCGGCTTGACAACACCAAGTCACAGCCCCCGTCGCCAGTACAAAAAGCAGCAGGCTGGGAGGTGAGTTTGCTGTAGGTCAGATATGACGTCAAGCCACTACCCAAAGCCGCCAAGACGGTGAGGATTGAGGTGGACTGTTGCTGTATCCAGGTGTCTTCTTGGCGGAGATAGCTCATTGCAGATCGTCCCAGTTCAACTAACTGTATGGCTTGGGGGTGACATACCCTGTCGTAGATGATTATGGCACCCGCCCAACCATCAGGCCAGTCCAACCCAACAAGCCTCCTTAACGACGAATCTCACGGGCAAACAGATTGCCCAATTTCAAATCAGGGCTAGAACCCAGGGATCCCTTTGTCCCTTGGTCACAGATCGACCAGTGTCGCCGAAAGAAGCGGGCCAAATCCACCTCATTAAGCTGGAGACAGATGGGCCGTCCGTGGGGACAGGTGTGGGGATGGGCGGTATTGGCCCAGGCATTGACCAGGGCTTGCATCTGAGACCGATCCAATGGGATCCCATTGCGAATGGCGGTGCGGCAGGCGGTGGTGATGCGGGCAGCATCGAGATCGTCACAGCGGCTGAGGGCTTGTAGATCCTCCGACCAAGCGGGGATCCCAAGGGATCCCCGCTTGGGCTCTCCCTCGGGTGAATGCATGTCTGGATTAACCTCCCCATCAACCAACAGCCCTGCATCAACAAACAACTCTGGCAGTTTTTGCACCCGCCATACCCCCTCCCCAAAAGGCTCAGGTTCCAGCTTTAACGTCTCTAGCCGTTCCACCTGTTCTGCTGATAGATTGTCCAGCAAAACTGCCTGGGGCAAGTCCACCACCCGCCAAGATTGGCAAAGCTGCTCATAGCGCACCCGCTCGTGGGCCACATGTTGTTCGATCAGCCAAAGCCCAGTGGCGTGCTCCGCCAGGATATAGGTGTTTTGCAGTTGGGCTAAAACCTGTAGCGAGGCAAAGGACGGGGGAGAAACGGTTTGATAGGACTGCTTCTGTTCACTGGCCCGAATCCAGCCCTGCGCCCGAGAGGATGGGATCCCAGTGGTGCTCGCCAATAAGCCCCGAATGGCTGCCTCTAGACTGGCTTGGTGCTGCTCCAGGTTTTTCACAAACAGTTCCGATTTAGCAGGATCCCGGTTCCAGTCCACCTGATCTGGGGGCACCCCCAGATGAGCCACACAGACCGGATGGCGGTGGCGGGGCAACAGGGGATGAAAGGCGGACTGAATGATCTGTATCAATTCCGGCATTTGCACCACGCGACCATTCACCGCAATCTTGATCCAATCGGGGCGGGGGCGATGACACCGATCCGGCAAGCCCAGTACGACCTGCCAAGCGGGATCCTGAGGAGGATGAGATAACCCATTCCCCTCACCGCCAGACCTCAGATCCCTCAGGTGAACTTGACGGAGCAGTTGCGGGATCCGGGCATGCATCGTGGGGACAGTGGCCAAACGCAGGATTTCTTTGCCCGCCACCGTCAAGAGCCAAGTGACGCTGGGGTGGATGAGAGCGGCATCGCCGACTATCTGGGCCAGAGATTTGATCAGCCGGGATCCCGACGTCGCTGTTTCTCTGCGGGAAGGCCAGTTGGCAAATAGATCGGTGAGGGTGACGACAGTGCCTCGACTGAGGGCGACAGGTTGTAACGTCTGCATTGTCCCCTCCTGGTCATAGACCGCTTGCCAGCCATGGGGATCCCCTTGTGCCCAGGTTTGCAAATGTAGGGATCCCAACCGAGCCATGCTGTGCAAAGCCTCGCCACGAAACCCCAGGGCTCCCAAGTGGG
>JBHJNR010000288.1:0-14468 GCA_050330615.1 Cyanophyceae cyanobacterium | reverse complement strand
CCTGCTCTATCGGGCCGGTGACGACCACTATCAGCCCATTGGGTGGGACGCCGTCTATGACTTGATCACCCAATCCCTCAGCAGCCATGCTCCTCACCAGGCGGGATCCTACAGTTCGGGTCGGGGCAGCAATGAGGCCGCTTTTGCCCTTCAGCTAATGATGCGGCAGTATGGATCTCCCCATTTGGCCGATTGCTCCGATCTGTGCCATGTCCCCTCAACACGGGGATTGAGCCGGATGTTTGGCACGGGTACCAGTCAGGTGGAGCTGGCGGATCTGCACAAGTGTAGCTGTGTTGTACTGGCGGGATCCCATGCAGCCGCCAACCATCCCCGCCTGATGAACGAGCTGATCGAGGTGCGGCAACGGGGTGGGGTGGTGATCGTGCTCAATCCTGTACGAGAGGTGGGGCTGATCAAGTTCGCTACTCCCGCCAAACTGGGATCCCTGCTGTACGGATCCGAAATCGCCAGCCTGTATCTGCAACCTCATCCCGGCTCGGATGCAGCCGTGTTTATCGGCATCCAAAAGTGGCTGTTGGAGCATGATCGGGTTGATCGGGCCTTTTTGGTTGCCCACACCTTGGATTGGGAGGCCGTGATACATCAGGCGGAACAGACCCCTTGGGACGCCCTCCTCGCCACCTGTGGACTCAGCTTTGTTGAGATCGCCACCGCTGCCCAGCTGATTGCCGACCATGCCGGACAGACCATCTTTGCCTGGGCTATGGGCATCACCCAACAGGCCAATGGGGTGGACAACGTGACCGCCATCGCCAATACCGCCTTGCTGACGGGCAGTGCGGGCAAACCGGGCACCGGTCTGATGCCCATTCGCGGGCATAGCAATGTGCAGGGCTTTGGCTCCATGGGGGTTTCCAGTCATCTGAGAGATTCCCTGCGGGAGGGGTTGGAAAAGCTGGTGGGGCGTCCGCTGGGTCGGGATCCCGGCTATAGTGCCCGTCGCTTGATCCGGGCGGCAGGGGCAGGGGAGGTCAAAACCCTGCTCTGTCTGGGGGGCAACCTGTATGGGGCCAATCCCGATCTACAGGGATCCCAGGCAGCTCTAGCCCAGATCGATACCATCGTCTACCTGGCCACCAAGCCCAATCCTGGCCACTTCAACGGCTTAGCGGCCCGATATACTCTGCTGCTGCCCGTCTTGGCGCGGGGAGAGGAGGCGTTTGCCACCACCGTGGAATCGGGCAATAACTTCGTTCGGCTCAACCAACCAGGTCGCACCCACCTCAATCGCCAGCAGGTGCTCAGTGAGTTTGACATCATCTGTACGATGGCCCAAAGGCTGTTGGGCACTGATCCCGTTGATTGGAGCCGGATGCGGGATCCCGATTACATTCGCAGTATCATCGCGGCGGTGATCCCTGGCTATGGCGAGATTGAAGACATCAGCCACAGCCAACGGGATTTCACCATTGATGGCCGCATCATCCATAGCATCCAGTGGCCCACCCCCAGCGGCAAAGCCACCCTCTTCCCGGTGCCACTGCCAGATCTGCGCCCCCCCTGCCATGCCGATGTGGGACGGGATCCCGCCAGCGGTGGACAGCCATTTCTCTTGATCACGGGTCGGGCCTATGGCCAACACAACACGGTGGTCTACAAAGACGCGGATCCCTATCGAGGGATGCCCCACCGCCACTGTTTGTTGATCAGCCCCGAAGATGCCCAAGCCCACGGATTCAGCCCTGGTCAACGGGTGACGGTGCATGGAACAGCGGGATCCCTGGCTCAGATCGAGGTGTGCCTAGGCCCGATCAAACCGGGCAGCATTTTCATGGTCTATCCCGAAGCCAATGCCTTGATTCGCCCCGCCGAGGATCCCTTGTCTGATATTCCCGCCTATAAGCGTTCCCCGGTGGTGGTGGTACCAGAGCCTGATTAATCCAGCGGCATCTAAGTGGTTGTTAAGGGGACAAATGGGGATTTAGCCAGCCTAATCTTTGGATTCAACCTCCTGGCTCTTCCGTCCCTTGCCACGAGAGGTGCGCGTTTTCTTTGGCGGATCCTCAGATTCATCGGCTATGGTCTCCCGTTGAGGAGGATGTTGGGCCAACACCTGCTTGAGATACTGCCCCGTATAGGATCCCGCTGTTTCGGCCACCGTTTCCGGGGTTCCCACCGCCACCAAGTCGCCCCCTCGGTCGCCACCATCTGGCCCCAAATCGAGGATCCAATCGGCGCAGCGGATGATGTCGAGATTGTGTTCGATCACCAGCACCGTATTGCCGGTATCCACCAGCCGTTGCAGCACCGTCAGCAGTTTATGAACGTCATAGAAGGACAATCCGGTGGAAGGCTCATCCAGTAGATACAGGGTCTTGCCGGTGGAACGACGGGCCAATTCTGAGGCTAGCTTGACCCGTTGGGCTTCTCCCCCCGACAGTGTGGGAGCCGGTTGGCCGAGGCGAATGTAATCCAGGCCCACATCCACCAGGGTTTGCAGCACTTTGGCTGCTGGAGGCAAGGCTTTAAAGAACTCCAGCCCCTCACCCACGGTCATGTTCAATACCTCGGAGATGTTTTTGCCCTTGTACTTCACCTGCAACGTCTCGCGGCTATAGCGCGCCCCGCCACACACCTCGCAAGTGACATACACATCCGGCAGAAAGTTCATCTCAATCACGTTCACCCCTTGGCCTTTGCAGGCTTCGCAGCGACCGCCCTTGACGTTAAACGAGAAATGCCCCGACTGATAGCCCCGCGCCTTGGCATCGATGGATTGGGCAAAGGTCTGGCGAATCGGATCAAAAACACCCGTATAGGTGGCGGGATTGGAGCGAGGGGTACGGCCAATCGGGGATTGGTCGATCACGATCACCTTATCCAGATGGCTGGTGCCCTTGAGACTGCCCAGTCCGGGGGGCTTGGGGACTTTATCCCCCCGATAGTGGCGCAGCGCGGGGTAAAGCAGTTCGTTGATCAGGGTGGACTTGCCGGATCCCGAGACGCCTGTGATGCAGACCAGTTTGCCCAGCGGGATATCGACATCAATGTGTTTGAGGTTGTTGCGGCTGGCATCCCGGATCTTGAGGCTTTGGGCCTTGCCCGGTCGCCGTAGGGCGGGGGTGGGGATCTGGACTTTGCCCGAGAGATATTGCCCCGTGATCGAGCGGTCACAGTTTTCTAAATCCGCTACGGATCCTTGTACCACCACTTCACCGCCGTGTACCCCAGCTCGGGGGCCAATGTCGACAATATGGTCAGCGGCCCGCATGGTGTCTTCATCGTGTTCCACCACGATCAGGGTGTTATCGAGATCCCGCAGCCGCACCAAGGTCTTGAGCAGCCGCTCGTTATCCCGCTGGTGGAGGCCGATGGAGGGTTCATCCAGCACATACAACACCCCCGTCAGTCCGGAGCCAATCTGGGTGGCCAGCCGGATCCGTTGGGCTTCGCCGCCAGAGAGGGTCATGGCCGGACGAGACAGGCTGAGATAGTCCAGCCCCACATCCAGCAAAAAGTGCATCCGCGCCCGGATCTCCCGCAGCACCAATTCGGCAATCTGGGCCTGCTTGGGACTGAGTCGCAGGGTTTCCAATCGCTCGATACACTCCCGAATCGACACTTGGGTCAGATCGGTGATGCCCATGCCGCCAATGGTCACCGCCAGCGCCTCAGGTTTGAGCCGGGATCCCTGGCAACTGGTGCAGGGGTGGCTGCGTTGATAGGCTTCCAGTTTTTGTCGATAGGACTCGGCGGTGCTCTCGCGATAATGGCGGTTCAGTTGAGGAATCACCCCCTCAAAGGGACGGGAGTAGCCTTTGCCATTGCGATAGCGAGATTCGGCCTCGATGAAAACTTCCTGCTCACTGCCGTAGAGTAGGGTGTGCTGCTGCTCAGGGGTCAGATCCTGCCAGCGGTCTTTGATCTCAAAGCCAAACGCTTGGGCGGCTCCCACCAGTAGGGCCAAGTAGTAGGGATTATCCTTATCGGCCCAAGGAGCAATGGCGGCATAGACCGGCAAAGCAGGATCGGGCACGATCAGGTCGGGATCAAAGCGGGGTTCGTAACCCAAGCCATGACAGGTGGGGCAGGCCCCAATGGGAGAATTAAAGGAAAACAACCGGGGGGATAGCTCATCCATGACGGAGCCGTGCACCGGACAGGCAAACTTTTCCGAAAAGATCAGCTCTGTTGTCTTGCCGTTCATATACTGCCCCGCCGTCTCTGCCACCCGCAGCAGCATCTGGCTCTCTTCTTCGGGATCCCGTGGCATCAGCTCCACAATGGCCACCCCACCAGACTGGTGTAGACAAGTGCCCAGCGAATCCGTCAGTCGTTCCACCACATCGGCACTTTTGACCAGCCGATCCACCACCACCTCGATGTCGTGGGCTTGGTTCTTATTCAGCCGGATCGCATCACTCAATTCTTTGACATTGCCATCGATCCGCACCCGGACAAATCCCTGATGAGTCAGGCTTTGCAGCAACTTGACATGGGATCCCTTCTGGCTTTTGACCACCGGGGCCAACACCTGAAACCGCGTCCGATCGGGCAGGGTCATCACCTGATCCACAATCTGGTCGATGCTCTGGGGGGCGATGGGACGACTGCAATGGGGACAGTGGGGTTCTCCGGCCCGACCATAGAGCAGCCGCAAATAGTCGTAAATCTCGGTGACGGTGCCCACTGTGGAGCGGGGGTTATGGCTGGTGGATTTTTGGTCAATCGAAATGGCTGGACTCAGACCCTCGATCTGATCCACATCGGGCTTATCCAGCTGACCCAAAAACTGGCGGGCATAGGCGCTAAGAGACTCCACATAGCGCCGCTGCCCTTCCGCAAAGATGGTGTCAAAGGCTAGGGAGGATTTGCCAGATCCTGAGACCCCCGTAAACACCACCAAGCTATTACGCGGGATTGTGAGGCTGACATTTTTGAGGTTGTGTTGCCGCGCACCAATCACCCGAATCACATTCTGGCTGGACATACCCAACACCACCTCACGCTAGGATCCCATCACATTGCTTAACAATATTAGCGTCTGGGATGAATAGACAACGGGATCCCATGACAGGATCCCGGGTCAGCGGCGGTCAGGGGTAGGGCAGAATCAAGGTAAAGACTAAATTACCCCCCCAGTAAGGGGGTTAATTTAGTTCTGAAAAGCAGATATTTAGACTATCTCCATGCTGCACTAGGCAAAGCGGTGGCCGAGCTGCATCGGATCGTGGACGGTGATTTTCTTTTTGTGGATGGAGATACGGTTGTCCTTGCGCAAGTCTCCTAGCAGGCGCGTGATAGTCACCCGCGTTGAGCCAATCGCTTCGGCAATCGCTTGGTGAGACAGCCGCAGATCAATGGTCACGCCATCGGGACTAGGCACACCAAAATCGCGGCACAAGATTAACAAGAAGCTGACCAACCGGGATCCCATATCTCGGTGAGCCAAGGTCTCGATCATCATCTCCGTTTGCAAGATCCGAGAGGATAGACTCTTGAGCAGAAGCATGGATAATTCTGCATTTTCCCGCAGGGTTTTCTCCACCTGCTCGATCGGCAGAGACAATAGTTCCACCGTGGTGAATGCAACCGAGTGATAGAAGCGATCAGATTTCTGCCCTGTCAGGAAAGATAACACCCCAAAGACACTGTTTTCCCGTAGAAGGGCCACTGTGATCTCTTCCCCCATTTCGTAGACACGAGAGAGTTTGACCGCTCCTTTGGCCAAGAAATAGACACGCTCTGCCGGATCTCCAGGAAAGAAAATTGTTTTGCCTCGCTCATAATTCTCCACAACTGGGGGATATTGATTGCCTCCAAGCTGCTTGAAAACCGACAAAAGGGATCTATCCGCCAAAGCAACAACCATTAGCCTCTACCCCCAGGAGTAAATGTAATTGGGCAACGCATCTCTGATTGGGATCTGAGTTACCTGGATCTGAGATATCCCACATCACCCCAGCTGAATGGGTCACCCTTCTGCTCAGTTGAGAGTCCAAACAGATGGCCAATTCAGGAGTGGGCATAGTGGCGGGGGATATGATTTCATGAGTTGGCTACTTAGGAAATTGCTTCACAGACGAAGCCTATGCTTAAGCAAGCCCGTATTCTGCCCCCATGGACTGATCCCCCCAGTCAAGAACCCCAATAAAGTTCACTTGCTCACCTTTTAAGATTGGGTTCCATTTAGACTAGTGGCTTGTCCCAATTCTACTTTGTATCAGGAATCACATTTTTTCGCCAGAAACGCCCATGACTGTCTCTATAAATTTAAGTAATGGATTTTCATCCGAGTCGGGTCTTAATCCGCTCAGTATCAAGTCGGGATCCCAGTATCGGCAGCACTACCTGATCGCGATGCCGGAGCCCGCCTCTCACCTGTTCGAGATCACGATTCGATTTGAGCAGATCAATCGCCAAGAGCCTTGGGTGCTCAAGTTTCCGGTCTGGACTCCGGGATCCTATTTGGTGCGAGAGTATGCCCGCTTTGTCCAAGATGTGCGGGCAACGGAGATCAGAGGAGATCAATGGCGGGTTCTCCCGTGCCGCAAGCAGGACAAACATACCTGGTGGATCCCAGCTGATCCTGAGGGTGTCGATCCTGAGGCCGAGTTGGCCACGATCCAGGTGCAATATCGTCTCTATGCCAATGACTTGACGGTGCGGACAAATCACCTGAATACCAGTCATGGCTATTTCAACGGGGCGGCCACCTTTATGTATGCCCCAGTCCGGCAGTCAGAGCCGCTAGTATTAACTGTCGAACCGCCCAATTCGGAGTGGAAGATTGCCACCAGCCTGAAACCCGTACACCGAAACCCCCTGGG
Source organism: Cyanophyceae cyanobacterium (assembly GCA_050330615.1). Lineage (GTDB taxonomy): Bacteria > Cyanobacteriota > Cyanobacteriia > Thermostichales > Thermostichaceae > JAAUUM01. Next base: position 7,674 of record JBHJNR010000288.1, on the reverse strand, counting down.
GATGGCCTTTCATGTGGCGGATTTTGATCAGTTGGTCGATAGCCCGGTGGAGGTGGGGCTCCATCAGCGGCGTGATTTTGAGATTATGGGCAAGCCCCATCAATTGGTGGTCTGGGGAGAGGGTGCCATCAATTTAGAGCAGGCAGTCCAGGATATTGAGGCGATTGTCCCGGTTGCGGCAGGTTTCTTTGGCTCACGATTGCCCTATGAAACCTATTTGTTTTTGCTGCATTTATCAGCAGATGGGTTTGGCGGACTAGAACATCGAGATTCCACCAGCTTGATCTTTTCTCGCTTTGGATTCCATCAACCTGATAGCTATCGGCGCTTTTTGGCCTTAGTGGCTCATGAGTTTTTTCACACTTGGAATGTGAAGCGGCTGCGGCCTCAAATCTTGGAACGCTATAACTATCAGCAGGAGAGTTATCTCACCTGTCTCTGGTTTTGTGAGGGAGCCACCAGTTATTACGAAAACCGCATCTTGCGGCACGCTGGTTTGATGACAGAGGAGCAGTTTTTGACGGTGACGGCTGAGCGGATCGCTCGACTGGAAAAAGCCCCTGGCCAGCAGGTACAGGCCCTCTCAGAATCTAGTTTTGACACCTGGATCAAGCTCTATCGCCCCCATGAGAATAGCAACAATAGCCAGATTTCCTATTACCTAAAAGGGGCGTTGGTATGCTGGCTGCTAGATCTGCATATTCGTCATGTTTCCAAGGGATCCCACTCTCTGGATACCGTGATGCAAGACCTATGGCAGCGGTTTGGCTCTCTGGAGAAAGGTTACACCGATCAGGAGTTGCAAGCCGCCTGTGAACGAGCCAGCGGGGGATCCCTGGATGATTGGTTCGCTCACTACATTGACAGCTCGCAGCCGATGGATTATGCCAGCCACCTGGATCCCTTTGGTTTGGTGCTCAAGACAGGCTATAGCAGCCCCAATCCTCCCCCCTATTTGGGCCTCAATGGCAAGGATGGATCTACCATCACCACCGTCGAGATGGGATCCCCAGCTCAACAGGCGGGGATTTGGGCGGGGGATGAGTTGTTGGCTTTGGATGGCTTTAAGGTGACCATTGCCACCCTTCCTGATCGGCTCCGGGCGTATGCCCCTGGTCAGACCGTATCGGTAAGTGTGTTTCAGCAGGAGATCCTCCGCACGGTGGCAGTGACCTTAGCTGATCCGATCCCGGATCGATACAGCATCGAACAGGTGCCGGATCCGACGCCAGAGCAGCAGGCACTTTATCAGGAGTGGTTGGGGACGGTGTAGCGAGAGGTTGGTTTGGGGCATCCTGGAAGTAACCTGACTTGGCAACCCTGGCTCTGGATAGTCTTGTGCTGAATACTGCTCGGCAAGACCAAGAGATAAGGGTTGCTGACTCCAATCGTACATCTGGCTCCCGATGGGGAAAGGCATCGCCCATGTCAGCATCTCAGCCTTTGGAACCTGCCCTGGATCTAAGCCAGTTTTTCCAGACGGATCGCTATCACATTGAGCGGGTATTGGGGCAACAACGGGGGCGACCCACGCTATTGGCCCATGATCAAGAGACCGGGGATCCCGTGGTGATTAAGGGGATGCTGTTTGGCCCTGGGTTTGACTGGTCAGAGCTCAAACTGTTTGAAAGAGAGGCCCAGGTGCTCCAACAGTTAGATCATCCAGCCATTCCTCAGTATCGAGATTTTTATTCCATCAAGGGGGACTTTGGCGGTGGGATGGCTCTGGTGCAGAGCTATATTGAGGCTCCTTCTTTGCAATCGTTATGGGATCAGGGGCATCGCTTTACCCGCGCAGAAATCTTGCATATCGCTCGATCAGTGCTGAAGATTTTGCAGTATTTGCATGGTTTTCATCCCCCTGTGATTCATCGAGATATTAAGCCCAGCAACATTCTCTATGACGCCCAGTCCAGACCTCCCGAAGTCTTTTTGATCGATTTTGGAGCTGTCCAACTATCGCCATCCCATGCTGGATCTACTTACACAGTGGTGGGATCCTATGGCTATATGCCGCTGGAACAATTTGGCGGACGACCGGTGCCTAGCTCCGATCTGTATGGGTTGGGGGCGACTTTGGTGGCATTGCTGAGCGGTCAACATCCTGCCGACTTGCCCCAGACGGGATCCCGGATTGCACTGGATCAAACAGCATTAGCCACCTCTCTTGACCCCCAGCTTTTGAACTGGCTGGCTTGGCTACTGGAGCCTCAAGCTGCCGATCGGCCCCCCTCTACTGAAGCAGCTCTGAGCGCCCTCGATCACCCCACATCGACGGGCTTAGTGGCCCCGATCTCAGGGATCCCATTGCAGAAGCCGCCTCAAACCCAGATTCAATTGCAGCGTACTTCGGAATCTCTTAAGGTCAGGATCCCGGCTCAATCGGGACAGGCAAAGCTGTTTGTTCTAGTCCCATTTGCCATTATCTGGAATAGTTTTATCATCAACTCTACTCTTAGGTCTTTGGTCGAGCTTACCTTCCCTGCAAATCTTGTTTTTGGCCTCTTTTCCCTGCCTTTTTGGGCGGCTGGACTATACATGGTGGGAATGATTTTATTTATTCTTTTTGGGACTACCCATCTCTCCATTGATCGATCCCAAATCTCGCTGGTTTATGAAATCTTAGGTCTACGGTTTCATCGACCGAAGCCCAGCTTGCGCCAACACATTAGCCGGATCAGTCTCATTCCCCGTCACTTCGGCAGAAATTCGGATGGAATTCAGGTGGAAGTCAAACCCAGGCTGGAAATCTGGGCTGGGACGAAGGTCTATCCTGTGGCTTCTGATGGACTCTTGACTGAGCCGGAACTGGAATGGCTGGCGGATGAATTGAGCCGGTGGCTCAGGATGCCCATCACCCGAAATCTGCCGAACCCACCTGAGCGCCCCAGCATGGGAGGCTAAAGGATCCTTAGCCAAGTGATGCCGGATCTGAAGACGTTAAGGTAAAGAGGACAGACCCAGCTTCGAGACGGCTGGATTGCAGGATGAGATGATCTGTGAAACTCGGTAGCTTTTCTCCCTTAAATGTTTTCTTTAGCCTGATCTTGTTGCCTGGGATCCTTTCATGACCACGACTTCCACATCCCTTTTGGCGGCAGAGCGGTTGCTGTTTGAGCCTGTCTCCCCGGATCCGGGCGCAGTGCAGGTGGTCTATGCCTTTCCCAATACCTACACCGTCGGCATCACCAGCTTGGGCTACCAGATGATTTGGAGCCTGTTTGCTCGGCGGACGGATGTGGCGGTGACACGACTGTTTACGGATTTGCAGGATGGATCCCTGCCCTCTGATGCGGAGTTGTTTGGCTTTTCGGTGTCGTGGGAGCTGGATTACGTCAATATTTTGAGCCTGCTGGAGGGACATCAGATCCCGATCTGGAGCCATGAACGGACGGATTCGGATCCCTTGATCTTTGGAGGGGGATCGGTGCTGACCGCCAACCCTGAGCCTTTTGCCCCCTTCTTTGACCTGATCTTGATGGGGGATGGAGAAGGGCTGATCGATGATTTGGTGGAGGCCCTGCAAGCGGTACGGGGGCAGTCTCGACAGGCCAAGTTGCGGCATTTGGCTCAGGTGACTGGCATCTATGTGCCTAACCTCTATGAAGTGAACTACCTCAGCCCCACGGCAGGGGTGGCTAGGATTTCTCCAACTCAGGAAGGGATCCCGGCTCAGGTGGAGAAGCGCACCTATCGCGGCAACCAGCTCTCGACTTCGACCGTGGTGACTGCACATTCCGCTTGGCCAGAGATCTACATGGTAGAGGTGGTGCGCAGTTGTCCTGAGATGTGTCGCTTTTGCTTGGCCAGCTATCTGACTCTGCCCTTTCGGGTGGCACCCGTGGAGGATCATCTGATTCCGGCGGTGGAGCGGGGTTTGCAGGTGACGCAGCGGCTGGGACTGTTGGGGGCCTCGGTGACCCAACACCCTCACTTTATGGAGTTGTTGGAGTATCTGGCTCAAGACCGCTTTGCTGAGGTGCGGCTGAGTGTCTCCTCGGTACGAGCGGGCACCGTCACCCCACGACTGGCCCAAATTTTGGCCGAAAGGGGATCCAAGAGTCTGACCATTGCGGTGGAAAGTGGCTCGGAGCGGTTGCGCCAGGTGATCAACAAAAAGCTGGAGATGCCCGAGATCTTGCAGGCGGCTACAGCAGCTCAGGCAGGTGGGCTAAAAGCCCTCAAACTCTATGGCATGGTAGGGATCCCTAGCGAGCAAGAGGAGGATGTGGCCGACACCCTAGAGATGATGCGCCAGCTCAAACAGGGATCCCCGCAGCTGCGCTATACCTTGGGATGCAGTACCTTTGTGCCCAAGGCCCAGACCCCCTTTCAGTGGTACGGGGTGGAACCCAAGGCGGAGAAACGCCTGAAAACCTTAGCTAAGCATCTCCGGTCAACGGGGGTGGATTTTCGGCCTGAGAGCTACAACTGGTCGGTGATCCAGGCTCTGATCTCGCGGGGGGATCGACGGGTGGCCCAGATGTTGGAACTGGCGCGGGGCTATGGCGATTCATTGGGCAGTTACCGACGGGCGTTCAAAGATCTCAAAGGCCAGCTCCCTCCCCTAGACTTTTATGTCCATGACACCTGGGATCCCTCTATAACCTTGCCCTGGAGCCATTTACAGGGATCCCTGAGTCCAGAGCGGTTGTTGCAGCATCAGCAGTCAGCCGTTGCCGCCATGACATGAGTTCGCTGGACTTACCCACACACCCTCTTTCTCCCGTTCACCCCCATGCCAGACCCAGACTCCAGCCTCGACCCAGCCCCTTCATCTCTCACCCTCGACTTGTTCCGCCACGGCATTGCCGCAGAGCCTACAGACGGGATCCCTGATCTTGAGCGGCCCTTGACCAAAGAGGGCATCCGCCGCACCCAAGCAGTGGCCAAATCTCTCAAAAAGCTGGGGATCCACTGGGATATGCTCCTCACCAGTCCGCTCCTACGGGCCACCCAAACCGCCCAGATTGCCCTATCAACTCGCCTAACCGACCACATTGAAGTCTTCCCTCCTTTGGCCCCAGGGGGATCCTTTCAGGATCTCGTCCTCTGGCAACAGCAGCATCCCGACATCACCTCACTGGCGGTTGTCGGCCATCAACCAGATCTGAGTAGTTGGATCCTGGCGGCGTTGGTGAATGATTGGGCACCAGTATCCCGGCCTCCCAACGCTTTGATCCCTCTCAAGAAAGCAGGCTTAGCCCGCATCCAGTTTCCCTCTCGACGGATGGAGCAGGGATCCCTGGTTCTGCTCTTGTCTCCCAAGATCCTTCTGGGGCTTTAAGTCTGTCGTTAAAGTCGCCCATTTACATTTAAGCGTAATGTGACCCCCTACTGCCCACTGACAAACTAAGCGGCACAACGGCAAAGTTAGCTGGCTCTCTCCAAAGGTTTCTTCTGTCAAGGGGCGCTATTGGTAGTCTTTGCCCGGAGCTGGCGCAGGGTTGTACGATCGCCCTCCAAATCTGCCTCATCGTAATGTAAATCAGCATTGTGTTGCTTCAGAAATTCATCCACCGCCCAACGGGAGTGTAGGCCCAGGATAGGCCCAACCTCAGCACTGGTAATTTTTTCGGTCTGATAGGCTTGTACCACCAGGGCTTCTAAGATTTCACGAGCAAGGCGATCTGGGTTGAAATGTTGAGCCAATTCTTCGGGGAGTTCAATGGTGATTTGCATAGTTCAGGCTCCCCGATTCGGGAGTTTCGCTCATTTTATCGAATCATAGGATGACGTTGACTGGCCAAGACTCACCCTGAAACCGATCGAGAACTAGAGTCGCTCCCATTGGGATTGTCTTCATTGATAACCTCTTAACGCTGCTGCATTCCCCCAAGATTCAGGGAAGATTGCGGGATCCCTACGTTGCAGCTCGCCCGTGGCGGGGGAGAATGGGTCTGGTTTCATCGGAGTCGCCCCATGTTATTTGGTCGCATGAGCGGGATCCTCTTGCATCCCACCTCATTACCCAGTCCCTTTGGTATTGGTGATCTAGGCCCCAATGCCTATCGCTTTGTGGATTGGCTGGTACAAGCGGGCCAAAAGCTGTGGCAAGTGCTCCCCCTCGGCCCGACGGGCTGGGGCAACTCCCCCTACATGTGCTTTTCGGCCTTTGCCGGCAATTCGCTGCTGATCAGCCCAGAATTGCTGGCCGATGCCGGGTGGCTGGATCCCTCTGATTGGGAGACCCTGCCAGAGTGGGAGACTCTCCAGGCATCAGATCCCCAGATTGTCAACTTTGAGCTGGTGATTCCTTTTAAGCTGGCCCTGATTCGCAAGGCGGCTGAGCATTTTCAAGAGCGCGCCACCCCTGAGCAGCAGCAGGCTTTTGTGGACTTTTGCCAACAGGAACAAAGCTGGCTGGATGACTATGCCTTATTTATGACCCTGCTAGAGCAGCACGATGGCCAGCCCTGGTCAACTTGGGATCCCGATTTAGCGTCCCGTGAGCCAGCCGCCCTAGAGCAGGTGAGGCAGGAGCAAGCGGCCAAGATCCAGGAGCAGTGCTTCCGGCAATTTTTGTTCGCCCAACAGTGGGGATCCCTGAAGGCTTATGCCAACAGCCTCGATATCAAGGTGATGGGGGATCTGCCCATTTATGTGGCCTACAATAGCGCCGATGTTTGGGCCAACCGCGATCTGTTTGTCTTGGATGAAGATGGCAGTCCTCAACTGGTGGCCGGGGTGCCCCCCGACTATTTCAGTCCGACGGGGCAACGCTGGGGCAACCCTCTCTACGATTGGGACACCCTCAAGCAATCGGGCTACGCCTGGTGGATCGAACGGATGCGCAAGACCCTCAGCCTTAATGACTGTGTGCGGATCGACCATTTTCGCGGCTTCGAGAGCTACTGGGCCATCCCTGGTGACGCCAAAACTGCCGTGGAAGGGGAATGGCTCCAGGGGCCAGGGGCAGACTTTTTTGAAGTTTTGGGAGAGAAACTGGGGGAGATCCCAGTGGTGGCGGAGGATTTGGGGGAAATCACCCCAGCGGTATTGGAACTGCGGGATCAGTTTCATCTCCCTGGCATGAAGATTTTGCTGTTTGCCTTTGGGGGCGGCACCGATAACCCCTATCTGCCCTTCTGCTACGACAAAAACTATGTGGTCTATACCGGCACCCACGACAACAATACGACGGTGGGCTGGTTTAATCAGCTGGAAGAGGGCGAACGCCAAACGGTGCTCAACTATCTGGGTCACCTCAGCCCCGAAGGGATCCATTGGGATCTGATCCGGCTGGCCTTGGCCTCAGTCGCCGATCTGTCCATCATTCCCCTTCAGGATGTCATGGGTCTGGGGGCAGAGTGTCGAATGAATTTTCCGGGCACCTCAGAGCATAACTGGGGCTGGCGATACCGTCAGGAGAGCCTAGAACAGCACTTTGCCGACAAGTTAGCGGTGATGAGTGTGGCCTACGGTCGGATCCTGGGACAAGAGCTGGATCAACGCCGCCACCAAAGCGACCACCAGGACATACCGGAGCCTCATGAGCCAGAGGATCCCACAGACGAAGCTGACGAAGATTAGGATCCTTTAACCACAGACTGAGGGCATGATCTGAGAGGAGCTATGCCCCGACAATCCGTTTCATGAACTGTTCCATCAGGCCACTGGCAGATTCATGACAGGTTAATAGCCCCCAGCCCCTGATTTTTGAATAACCCGAAT
>JBHJNR010000287.1:0-3427 GCA_050330615.1 Cyanophyceae cyanobacterium | reverse complement strand
CCGTGAGCCCCACAATCCCTGAAGTGGCACCGCTAGGTTGATCGGTTATTGGGGGGAGGCTATCCTCTGGGAACAACTCTACCTGTGGCCCTGGGGTGGTATCTAGGTGGTGATCCACTGCGGTCTCGTCCAGGGTATAGAGCCCGCCCTGCAACAGGCTTTCACTGACACAATTTTTGAGCGCCACCTGAAGCTCACCGGCATCCGCAAACCGATCCGCCGGATCCTTGGCCAGACAGCGCAAGAAGATCTCATCCACCTCGGCGGGAATATGGCTACAGTCATTCTGAAGCCGGAGGGATTGGGCCTGAGTGGTAATGTGGGCCATCAGCCAAGACGTGGGATCCACGGGCCGACTGTGGGACTGCAAGCCAAAGGGATCTGTGCCGCTGACCATCTCGTAGAACAGAACCCCGAGGGAATACAGATCCGCCCGCACGTCAATATCGTCTTTGCCCTGCCACTGCTCTGGAGCTGCATAGCGCATCGTGCCCAAAAAGCTGCCGGACAGGGTCTTGTTGATCTCCGTCAGTTGATCGCTGCGAATTTTGGCAATGCCAAAATCGAGAATCTTGACCCACTCACCCCAAATCTCATGGGGGGTCAAAAAGATATTATCCGGCTTGAGATCTCGATGAATCACCTTGGTCAGATCCCCAGGGCTGGAGCCATCTCGGCGCATCATCTGTACCCCCCGGTGAGCGACCTGAAGCCCGGTGCAAACCTGTAAGATGATCCGCATGGCCCGAGCAAAGGGGATCCGCTTTTGTTGTTTGAGCAGGGATCCCAGGCTCTCCCCTTTGAGGTATTCCATCACAAAGAAGGGATTGCCCTCAGAGGTGATGCCGTGATCGGTGACCTGAACGATGTGCTCGCTGCCCAAAGCTGCCGAAATCGTGATCTCGCGGTCAAAGCGCTGGCGCAGATCGGCATGATCCACTAAGCCTTCTTTGAGCAGTTTCAAGGCCACCTGCTTGCCCAGCATCAAGTCTGTGGCGAGATAGACATCTCCCATGCCGCCGCCGCCCACGTTGCGATCTAGGCGATAGCGATCCCGATGACCGATTTGGCGACCCAGCCAAGGATCCGTTCTCGTCTCAGAAGCCATCAACTTCACCCAATGCTGAGTGCCTCAAGTATACACAGGGGGTTTGGGGTAATGGGTTGCACCCCTTAAAGGCTTGTTACGTCACAGAAAAGGATTACGGATCATTCCATGTAACCCAAATCCTGCATCTGTTGCAGTAGGTCAGGATCCGTTGCCTCCAGATTGTGTTGACGTGGCCCGCCTGATCCATAAGAACGTCGTGACTCCGCCATCTGGATCAACGTCTGCATGAGGTGTTGCAGTCGATCCTCCTCTGTAGCGGTATGGGATCCCGTCATTGGCTCAACCTCGTCGGGATCCTGGCTCATGTCATAGAGCTGGCGCTCGCTGCCTGTGGTGACCAACTTATGGGATCCCTGATAGATCGCGCGTCGGGTGGCCAGACACTGCCGCTGTTCCATGAGTGCCGATTCCCGCTGCTGCATCGCCCGGATCAGGATGTGGGGAGGAAAAGCTTCCGCCAGGACAGTCTCAGCTTCGGGATCCTGGGCGGGATCGGTGCGGCGAAGGCTGAGGTGCTGAATTTCTCGTTGGACGCGACGGCTCAGGCGGGTTTGGATCCCGGCTACATCCAACACCGTGTGAAAGAGGCGACGAGTGGAGACAGGGGTGGGGATCCGTTCGCCCGTGGTCTGGCCGGGATAGTGGATGATCAACGGCACCCGGATTAATTCCTCGTAAACCACAAAGGCATGGCCGACAAAATCATGCTCTCCCAGTCCTTCCCCATGATCCGCCACCACCATCACCAAAGTGTTCTCATCCAAATGGGTGGATTGCAACGTTTGGAATAGTTGCCCCAACAGATGATCTTGATAGGCCACCTCGGCATCATAGATGTCGCTCAGCACCTGCAATTGCAAGGGGGAGAGGGGATCCGTCAGGGGGGCCATCCAGCGGTAGGGCTGGGCATTGTAGCTACGCAAAAAGTCTCGGGCCGCGCGGTCTTGGCTGAAATAAGGGGCAAATTTTTGGATAAAAGGCTCTGGAGGCCAGTAGGGCAGATGCGTCTCCATCAGGTTGATAAAGCAAAAGAAGGGAGCGGCCTTGTCTGACTGAGTTTGTTTCTGGGCTTGTTTCTGGGCTTGTTTCTGGGTTTGTTTCTGGGCCTGCTGTTCTAAGAATCGACTGACATCCCGCAGGGAAGCCGCTGTGTGGCCCTTAAAGTTCAAGCGCGTCCAGAGCGGTGCCAACCAAGGTTGCAAGGCCAATTGAAACAGAGCATCCGACTTGGCGAAGGCATTTTGGATCGGATACGACAGTTTGCGCCAAAACTGGGTGTACTGCTCCAACAGCCAACCCAACGGGGCGGGCAGGGGTGTGCCAGTGGCGGGACGAGTCGGTAAGGCTCCCCCATAGTTGTAGAAGGTGTCAAAGCCTCGCCGTAGGCCATTTTTGAGCACCCCCAAAAGTGGGTTATTGCAGAAGCCCACGGTCTGATAACCGTTTTTCTTCAGCACTTCCGCCATCGTCGGGTAATCGGATCCCAGCTCTAGATCCGCCTGAACCACCTGATGGGTGCTGGGATACTCGCCGGTGAACATGGAGGCATGAGCCGGGATTGTCCACTGAGCCGGAGAGATTGCCCGCTCAAATAGGGTGGAGTGCTGTGCAAACTGGTCGAGATTGGGGGTAGTGGCAGGGCGATCCTCCGGCATGGGCTGAGTCTCAGTCCTCTCAGTCGCCCCATAGCAAGACAACCGATCCGCCCGCTGGGTATCCAGCACGATCATCAATACGTTAGGACGCTGCACCAGATCACCTTCCCACTCAAGCTCTTACCAGACTATCCCATCCCCGCTCAGGGCTAGAGAGCCCTCAGGGCAACGTCAGCTGCGTGGTGGTGGTGCTGCCCCGCACGGCAACGGTGTTGGCCACTCGATTGTAGGTGCCACTGGATCCAGTAACGGTGAGTGCTTGTCCGGGTTGCTGATAGCGGACATTGCCTGTCGCCTCAATGACCGGATCCCCAATTAACCAGTCCAGCCGATCGGCCCACAATTGCTGATCACTCTGCTGACCCCGCACATAGGCTTCTCCGGTCAGGCTCAAGGTCTGGGCGCTGATCTGGCTGGTCAATTGGGCTGCTGTCAGGGTGAGCTGGCGCTCGGGATCCTCGATCACCACTTGGTCACTGGCTCGCAGTTGATCGGTTTGGGGATCCCAGACCAAATCGAGAGCTTGCAGCGCGAGAGCGGGATTTTGAAAGTAGGCCTGAATCGGTTGTTGTTCGGGCCGCCATAACCTCAACTGCTCGGTGGCAAAGTCGAAGGTGAGCCGAGATCCTTCCGCCCGCCAAAGGGATCCCTGTTCCGATTG
>JBHJNR010000286.1:0-7621 GCA_050330615.1 Cyanophyceae cyanobacterium | reverse complement strand
AGCGAGATAACCAGGGAATAACCAAAGGAGCGAGAAAAATGTGAGCATAGAGGAGTTGAGCTTCGATCATAAACTTGAACGATGACTTGAGTTGGGATCCCTTTTGGCAGGACTGCGGTTACAACGGATGGTGCAAACAGGCCTGCGACGAATGCGACGGCGGGTTCATGTTTTGGCGTCGGTGCTGGGCTTAGCGGTGGTCAACTCAGCTCGCTACCGACTCTCAGGACTGGCCTCAGAGATGGCCTTCAACTGGATGTTGGCCTTTTTTCCCCTTATTCTCACCCTGTTGACAGCAGTTGGTCTATTTGGATCGTCAGAAGGGGTCTATCAGGCCATCATGGGCTGGTTTCGACAGATTGCCCCTACGGAGCCCCTCACCCTGGTGGACAACTATGTGCGGGCGGTCAGCTATGGCGATGGGGGTGGACTGTTCTCCATCAGTTTTGTTGGGGCAATCTGGGCCGCATCAGGGGCGTTAAATGCCGCCATGATCGCGCTGGATCTGAGCCATGAGGTGGGATCCCGAGTACGACGCAATTTTTGGCAGCGGCGGCTGTTGGCGATTGGGCTGATGGTGGGGATGGTGCTGCTGACGGGGGCGGCCAGCGGCATGATCGTATTTGGGGGAACAGCCCTGACCTATCTGGTGACAGAGTTGCGGGGGGCGGGCTGGGATCCCTTAGCCACCCTCATCATGCTGGTCTGGAGGCTATTGGCTTGGCCTCTGTCAATGGTGTTGATGGTCTCCGCCTGCATCATTGTCTACCGCTCTGGCCCCAGTCGGCGGCGGGCACGGGTGCCGGTGTTGCCAGGGGCGATCTTAGCCAGTCTGTTGTGGATGGGGATGTCCCTGGGATTTCGGATCTATATCACCCACTTTGGCAATTACAACCAGGTCTACGGCACAGTGGGGGCGGTGATCATCCTGTTGCTCTGGCTATGGCTGAGCAGTTATATGCTCCTGTTTGGGGATCAGATCAATTTGGCCCTGGCCGAACATCAGGGTTTATTGGGTTTTGAGACGGTGCCCCACCCCACCTTGCCTGCCCGCTCTCAAGCAGCTCAGTCGGCCTATGAAGCCGATCTATCTTCTCTCAGAAATTTGCCTCCACGTCCCTCGCCAAGCTCTTCAACAAGCACTGATGACCCCAATCGGGATCCGGCCAGTAGCTAGCGACTGGGCAAGAACTAAGGCCGATACAGCCACAGAGGGATCCCATTGGTCTGCACCGCAAAGTTGATCTGCTGAGTGGCCGATTGCAGCAGGGATCCCCCTGGCAGGATGCGAGATAGCCGGGATCCCTGGATGTTGATATTCATCACCTTGGTCTCAGGATCCAATCCAGCCAGCTCTGCGGCCAGACGACGGGCATCCTCTTCGCTGCCCAGTTGATCCACCAACCCCAGTCGCAGAGCCTGTTCGCCACTAAAGATCCGGCCATCGGCAAAGGAACGCACCGTGGATTCAGGCAATTGGCGAGCGGAGGCCACCGTAGCCACAAATTGGGTGTAGGTCACATCCACCAAATCCTGAAGGATCCGCTGTTCTTCGGGGGAAAGTCCCCGGTCAAAACTGAGAATATCTTTGTAGGGGCCAGACTTGATCACCTGAAAAGAAACCCCAACTTTGTCCAGCAATCGTTCGATATTGTTGCCTCGAATAATCACCCCGATGCTGCCGGTGATGGTGCCAGGATTAGAGACAATCTTGTGGGATCCCATGGCGATATAAACTCCACCAGAGGCGGAGATATTGCCAAAGCTGGAGACGATCTTGACCTTTGATTGCAGCTGTTGCAGAGCTTGATAAATCTCTTGGGAATCCCCAACCGTGCCCCCAGGGCTGTCGATGCGCAAAACCAGGGCGGGTAGTTCCCATTTTTCCACTTTCTTGAGGGCTTTCAGCACCTTCGGGCGCATTTTGCTGTCGATCACTCCTTCGATTTCGATACGGGCAATTTGATTGGAACCGGCAAACAAACGTCTGAGCATGGATAACGAACTCAATGATGAAAGGGTGAAAGAAGACAATGGGGTGGCCCAGCGGCATCAACCTCCCTAGAGAAAGTCCCAGAAGAGGAAGCGCTAGAGACTCTGACAAGTGGGGGATCCTATCTAACCCACCGGATGATCTGAAAACAAGAGGGGAGCTGTTGCTGCCGCTTGATCGAGCGGGATCTCTAGGTTGATGTCATAGGAATAAAACTGATCAATGCGCTTACAGAATCCCACTTCGTCGAGAGCCTGGACATTGGAAGAAATGATGTAGCTCTGGGAAGGAGAAGCCCGAAAAGCCCGATAGGCCTTGTCACAGTAGGATTGCTGGGCGACCGGCTCCGCCTCCAGCCAGTCATAACCATCCATCCGTCCCGACAGGGATCCCGGCACAGGAGCTGCCTTCTGAGCAGCCCAGGCCGGAGCCATCCACAGCATCACCCCCAACAGCAGCATCGCTACGGTTCCCAACCATCCTGAGCGTTTCATGCCTGATCGATTCATCGGCGATATCTCCTCTCCGTCATCGGGCTGGTGTGTGGCTATGATCTGGCCGCGAGGGATCTATTCCTCAAGGCTCTTTCTCCATTGTGGCCGTATGAAGACAGATAGTTGGGATCCTTTTTCCTGAGCCCCCCTTGCAGATCGGGCGTGCAGCACGGTCGGGCGGAGATCTTGGGGTCAGTTGCCAGGGTCAAGACGCACTATGCAAATAATTCAAGATCGCTTCCGCAATCACCCGATTGCCATTTTGGGGCAAGGGATCTGACTGGAGAGGGGCTTGATAGGGCTGCTGACAAAAATCCCAGGGATCCCCAAAAAAGGCATCCGCTGTCACCACCTTATGAAAGCTGTGATCCCGCAGGCCCGTCAACAAGAGATCCGCCTCCGAGAAGCCATCGCGGGTAATACAGGTGATCGGGATCCCGATTCGCATCGCCTCAGACAGGGTGGAATACCCCGGTTTGGTGATCACCTCCTGGCAGACGGGCATTAAGTCCACCGGTCGCCAAATCTTGCCATCGAGTTTGATCAAATTGGGCAAGTCCGGGGCCGAGGCGTCAAGGGTGATGAAGGTGTGGTCAGGATGATCGGCAACGCGATGATAGGGGAAGGCATTCAGCCCATACCCGCCAAAACTGAGTAAGGTTACGGCGTGGTTGGGATCCAGCCCAATCTTATTGCGTACATCTATGGCGCTAAGAGAGGGATCCCCGCCCGTCAGCCCAATCGTCTCCCGGTGGGGAAACACCGTCATTGGCTCATGAAAGGGGAGATGAAATAATCGATCGCAATGTTGATACAAACTTTGGATCCAGGCGACACTGCCTTCAAAGGCCATGCCAAAGTCTTGATAGATAAAATCCCAGCCAAAATTGCCCTCCATCCAGCAAGGGATCCCGGCAGCATGGGCAATCGCCACCGCCAGTGGGGGAATATCCCCAAACACCAGTCGCACCTGATTGAGGCGACAAAACTCCACCTCAGAGCGGATCACCACGTCAGAGCGCAAGCGCAGATCCTCCAGATCTCGCTGAGTACGGCTGAGATCCATGCCCAAACTATCCTGCTGAATCACCCCAATATCCAATCTGCGGGGGCGATAGAGATAGTGTCCTGAGACATACTTATCGATCAACCACCGGGGAGCCGGGGTGACAAAAATCGGCAGCACCTCGGCATCCAGATCGAGCAGTGTTTGCACCACCGCCGCCGTGCGGGTGATGTGTCCGAAGCCATGAGCGGTAACCGCCACATAGAGGGGAAGCATGAGGTTCAAGCAGCAGGAGTTAATATCTCTAATGAGATCACTGGTTCACCTTGGATTCTACTTTGAACTACTCTCCTCTCTCTATCTTTGTGACCTGCTGAGTGGGTTGGCTTCTCCAGATCTGGTCGGCTGGTACAGGCAAGGTCTGCTTCATTTTGCGGGTCGGCTCTTCCATTTGAGGGGGCTTAGGGAGGGGAGGCTCAACAATCTTGATCGGTTTCATCCCCGTGGTTGGCCCCTGTCGCCGGGTGGCTGACTCATCCGGCATGATCACATGGATTCGACCATTGGGATTGGGGGACAAAAAAGAGGGCAGCGGTTGTTGTAAGAATCTCGACATCGCCACAGCAGAGATCGGGCGGGAGAACAAATAACCCTGGGCCTCATCACACTCCATCTGAGCCACCAACTGAAGATGGTCGCGGGTCTCAACCCCTTCGGCGGTCACTTGCAGGTTGAGGGTCTTGGCCATGGCCACAATTGCCTGCACGATAGATTTGATGTCAGCCTGGGTATTCATCCGCCGCGTAAATGACTGATCCACCTTGAGGGTATCCACCGGCAATCGACCGAGGTAGCTGAGGGAAGAGTAGCCCGTGCCAAAATCATCCAGCGCTAGCCGGATCCCCATCTGGCGAAAATGGTTGAGTAGTTCCACCAGGCGATCGGAATCTTTGATAAAGATGCTCTCGGTCAATTCCAACTCCAACTGCTGCGGCGGCAGACCCGTTTTGGCCAAAATGCGGCTCAATCGATCCACTAGGGCATCATTGGCCAACTGCAATGCGGACATGTTGACCGCCATCCGAATTGGGGGTAAGCCTTCCAACTCCCAGGCCCGAGCCTGGGCACAGGCGGTATAGAGGATCCATTCCCCCAGTTTGACAATCAGCCCTGTTTCCTCCGCGATGGGAATAAATTGGGCCGGAGGAATGAGTCCCAGGCGGGGGTGCTTCCACCGCACCAAGGCCTCCACTGCCACAGGTTGGCCGGTCTTGAGATCGATACGGGGTTGATAAAGCAGATGAAAATGCCCCTCTTTGCAGCTACTGCGCAGGTCTTGCTCAATGGTGAGGCGTTCTTCTGAGGCTTTTTGAGCTAAAGGGACATACAGCCTATAGATGTTGCGCCCTTCCCGTAGTGATTGCTGACAGGCAGCAGTGGAGCGTTGTAGCAACAGATCACTGGTCTTGCCATCGGTGGGATAAATGGAGATCCCAGCCCCAGCTGAGATAAAGATCTGGGCTCCATTCCCTTTTTTGCCAACCCCTTGTAGTTCAAAAGGGGTATGAAATACCTTGAGCAATTTTTGGGTGAGCTGCTCCACACTCTCTTCATTCTGAAACCCACCCCGCACAATCGTGAAGCTATAAGTTTCTGTCCGAGCCAGCAAGTCTTGAGTTTGCAATTGTTGGGAAAGGCGCTTGGCCACCTGCTTCAGGATCTGATCTCGGTGCTCAGTACCCCACGTCGATCCGACATTTTGCATCCCAATCAAGGTGAGATGGACGGTTGCCATCAGCCATTGGTAGGTGTATGCATCTTTGATCTCTTGTTCAATCCGGTGCTGGAGGGTATTGCCATTGGGCAAGCCCGTCACCGGGTCATAGTCGGTTACCTGGCGGATGGTCTGTTCGAGCTTACGCACAGTCAGGTTGGTATCGGCCATCAGTCGCCCGGCCATATCATCAAACTTGGTGGGCAAGTAAGGCAGGGTGCCATCTTTGAGATAGGCGCGTAGGGCGATGCTAGTCATGTCGATCGGGGCCATCAGGTGCCGCAACGCATAGAATGTCATGCCGGATCCAGCCAGATTTAGCAGCAGGGCGATGGCTAGGTTCCACCAAATCTGGCTGGGCTCAGCCACCTCACGGTTTTGCACCAGCAGGTAGACAAAAAAAAGTAACAATGGCAGCTGGGTGGTACAAAACACAATCGCCAGCATCTTGGATCGGTAATAATGCCGCAGCATCGGTACCTTTTCTAGCTTTTCATACAACCACAAGCTGGCAGAATTCATGGCTGGCCTTAGGTCTAAGCCGTGATGATGTGGGGGAAGAACGATCTATGAGATTCAATCTGTGAGAGTCGATGAGTCACATGGCCAACACTTTTGATGCAGAAAGATAGGGCTGACTCAGCCTTCTGTCTGCAAAGCTACTTTACTTCAGCATTTTGTACTTTAGTTTAAGATGCATCAACTTATGATGCCGCAAGTTCTGTTGATTGAAAACAAGGCTCAGGTCTAACTCTGGATCAGAAGTTAGACCCCACTGCTTTCAAAGCTAACAGACACAATTCTAACTCTTTCTAGCAAAGTAACAATATAATAACATCCCTGTATCTACGGATGATCAATCTGGCCGTAGGCAAAGGCACCCAAAAAGGTCAGTAGGATCCCTGCTTTGATGCATTCCATCAATACAGGATCCAGCCCAAACACCAGTCTCTACACCATTCCTGCCACAATGCCATCCCAGGATCTGTATTAAGGACTAGTTTTTTGAGGCTAGATTCGGTTGAGATTGCCACAGGACGCTGGCCAAGATCAGAGCCAGCCCGGCTACTGAGGTCAGAGCAATCGACTCCCCCAAGATCAGCCCAATCCACAACAAGGACGCAAACGGGGCCAAATAGACGGCATTGGCCAGGGATCCCCGATGGGGTGTCAGTTCTAAGGCCCGCAGCCAACAGACAAAGGCCAAGCCCATCTCCATCAGACCAATATAAGATCCTGCTAGCCAGCCCCCCAGTGGCGGCCAAGCCGGGGCACTGAGGATCGGCAACAGCAGTGCAGTGTAGAGAGTGCCAAAGGCAAAGGCCAGACAAAGCTTGATGTCGGCAGGTCGGGGATCCCGGACATTGAGCAGCCAGTAGAGTCCCCAGAGGGTGGCACTCCCCACCGCTAGACCCACCCCCACAGGATCTTGCCCCGCCAAACTACTCCAATTACCCTCGGTGGCGATCAGCAGCACCCCCAGCAGACTGATGGCGATGGCTAGTACGGTCTTGAGCCGCAGGGGTTCCCCCAGAAGAGGCACCGCTAGCAGAGCCAAGGCTAAGGGCCAGGTGTAATTGAGCGCCATAGCAGCCTGAGCAGACAGACGGCTGTAGGCCCAGAACAAGACCAGATAGTAGCCGCAAGGGTTGAGGGATCCCTGGAGAGCAGACAATGCTATCTCTGCCCAGGTCTGCCGTAGCAGGAGTTTCCATCGACCTTGGCCCGCCACGATGCCCACCAGCACCAACGTTGAGATCCCACTGGCGATCAGCACCAGATGCGGTGGATCGACATAGCCTAAGCCCAGCTTGAAGGCGGTGGCTGCGGTCGACCAACCCAAGATGGCGATGGCCGCATAGAGACGGGCGCGAGGTGGTGATTTTAGTGCGGGATCAAGGGTGCCAGGAGCATCCAGACTCACAGATCAAACTCTTGATCGGGCTTGGGATCTGGCTTTTTGATCAATCCCAAGCGAGGGGCCACCACAAATCGAAACAGGGCAAATCCCAACAGCACCACAAAGGCGACCTTGATCAGTTGACCCAAGAAGCTAAAGCTGAGGCTCACCGCCAGCACGCACAGCAGCAAAACCCCGCCCACCAGCAAGGGCTGTGTCCAAGAACGGGCTCGATCCAGGATCCCTGTCTTGGATTGGCCTGGCGTTGTGGGCTGAGAAGATTGGGCCTGCTGTTGAGCGGGTGGTTTAGCTCGAAAGGCTGGGGCAGGCATACTGGGCTGCGATTGGTTGAGTTCTAGCTCGATCTGCCGCAGACGCTCCAGCTTATCGGCTTCCAGCTTTTTGGCCTCATTGTGGGACTCAGTGGGATCCGGAGAAACCATCGCTATCCTGA
>JBHJNR010000285.1:0-9160 GCA_050330615.1 Cyanophyceae cyanobacterium | reverse complement strand
CTCTGGTGCGGGGCAACCCACGACCGGGACATCAATGCGGCAAAGAACATACAAGTCGCGGGTGGACAATCCAAGACTCTAAACGGACGTGGAGGAAGGCATAAGTCTGGCTTGCCAGCAGCATCCGGTGAAGCGTCAACCTGTCGGGACGGTCAGCAATTGCAATTGCTCTTGTTCGCCTAAACCGAATCCTCGGCCTTAAAGGCTGGGGAGGATGTCAACTTGCGAACTGTTCAAGTCTTGGGTTTCCCTCAGAACTCCTGGTTAGGTCGCTAGAGAAGGACTCCGGCTTCACCATCAAGAGAGACGGAATAGTCGGGGCATACAACCGCAAATAGAAATGCCCAATCCCCGCTAATCCCAACATCAGACTGGGGCTTTCTCCTCCTTTGACTCCACCCGGCCAGCGTTCATAATCCGATCCATACCGCTCGATGCCTGACATGGCGAGGCGATGGACAAGTTGAGTGGCATGGTCTTGGTCATGTCCTAGAACTTGGCTGCTATAAAGCAAGGATTCAGCATTGCCAGCCAGTCCATGACAAAGGGAATAGTTGGCTGAGCCAGAATCAAGCCATTGTTCAATCACTTCTGAAGTTGTGTTGACAGCAGTGATGGCTTCAGACCGATAGCTGTCTTCGGCAAACAGCTCATAAGCGCGCAGTCGCGAGAGGGCAATACCCGCCGCCCCATGACACCAAGTAGTCATAAACGAGCGAGATTTCTTTCGCCGGGTTCCTTGGGTGGGATCCTCTCGAAGATCGGGCCAGTTGGCGACTGTTGCATCAAAGCAATATCGCTCATAGTCCAAGGCTTGCTCAGCAGTTTGCTGATAGAGGGGATCCCTGGTGACCTGAAAAAGCTCTAACAGGGCATAGGCCACCCCAGCCGTGCCATGCGAGAACCCTGTCAATCCTTTGGGGTGAGATTTGCCAGACTTCCAGGAACAGCCTACCTTCTCAGGTTGCGCGGTTTGCACTAGCCTATTGCCCAGACGCAGAGCAAAGTCGTGCCAATGGCTCTGCTTACCTTCAGCCTTAAGGATGCTCTGAATAGCAAGGATCCCGGAGAGAGCCCCTGCAACGCCAGAAATCAGGTCAAACTGTTCTCCCAACGCAGCTTCAGCAATTGTCCGATCCACTAGCTGACGAGCAGACTCTGCTAAATCAGGCTCATTTAGCAAAACAGACAGGCGGGCCGCAGCAAACGCAATTCCTATCCAACCCGAATAAAAGCCCAATCGAAACGGAGGCGGGCACAATTCCACTTTGGTCAAAGCTTGCCGCATCGCCCCCAGTGCAGTTTGACGAAATGTTGCCACCTTTGAGATCGCATACAGCTCCGCCAAGAACAAGGCCACACCACTGGTGCCAGCATACAGATCCGGTCCCAATGTTATCCAGGCTGGGCCTGACAACGGGGATCCCCAGTTTTGCTCTGGTTCTGCCCCCATCCACGTACACCGATCACCATGCCAAATTGCAGATTTACATAACCGCCTACCAATGCCCACAGCTGTTTGTAGATAGGCGGCAGGATTGGATTGCTGGTGACGATCAAAGCTGACCACAACAGTAGGATTTGGAGTATGAATGTGCAAGATAGGATAACAATCCTGCGACTGACTGTTGAGATAGGGCGTTGTGAGTCTTAGTCCAGCTTCTATAAATTGATTCTCGACGATCTGAAGCTTCTCCTCCACTGATTTCACCCCAGCTTCGTAGGCCCGAATCAATCCATCTGCCAGGATACCGCAGCGGTTTAACCCAAAACTATCTCCGTTGCCTGGATCTTCTGCCAAACCAATTCCAGGGGCCAATACTTTGGTAAAGACAGGGGTTGTGGGCCGCAGATAGGCGGCAATATCGGGATATATTTTTTCTAGTATTTCAGAGACAGATCGATAATGACTTTGCTGAAAATAGAGGACTGCCGCATCACAGCGAGTATATCGAGCGGGATCATTGATCACTTTAAATTGAAAGGGGATCCCCATCTGATTGAGCTGAGTAGTCAGACTCGCCATCAGCGGAATCGCCCCCTCTGCCATCAGATGCCAGTAAACCCGTACCAACTGATCACCCTCTTCTTCCATCAACCCTTGATCGCTGATGGCCATATAAAATCCGGGGGACATGCCCAGATATTCCTTGGGCAGTTTGATCCTGAGTGGTTCGCCAGAGCGGAGCAGATCCGATGAGTCTGATAGAGCTTCCTGAGGAATTCGCATTTCTAGACCATGGATTTTGATCATGGCTTGATGATTATCTAGCCAGCGGATATCTGGATCATTTCTCCAATAACCTTGACCGGCATTGGCCGCAGATAATTGTTCAATAAAAGGGGTATTTCTTTGGGGAATCAGAAAGTTTTTCTCTAGATTAGCAGGTGTGGGAAGACCTCGACTATACAGACTGGAATAGAGACGAAACTTGAGGTTGAAATGCAAATAGTTATGGGCAAGAGTGGGAGTCAGCCGTTTTTGGATATGGGAATGGATGCGCTCAGATTGATGTCCCAACCAAGAGAACGTGGTAGGAGAGTGAAATATGGTGGCCTGAATGGCTACTTTGACAATTTCTTGATAGCTATTCATGATGCACTCCAGGGAATTCCAAGTAGATGAGCGGTGGCTTGCTCAGGTTTTTTGAATATATTGAGACTAAGCTGCAAAAGACAGATAATAGTACTGGTGAGCCGACCAGTATCTGTAAATTCCAAGGCGGTTTGAACCAGTCTTGCCGCTGCCATCTGGACAGATTTCAATAAAACGCGATCAGCTGTATCATCATCCAAACTCATCTGACGACGATAGGTAGACCAAAAGCTATTCATAGCCCCCCTCATCTTCTCTAGTGGATACTCAGCCAGTTGACCAAACTGAGCAGGGGGGATCTCTCCCGTGATTGGAATAGAGAAGATCCACATCTTCAAGTAATCACTAAAGACAGACCCTACATCCCAACAGGGATCCCCGATTCCAGCAAATTCCCAGTCGAGTAATTTGATTTGAGCTTGTCGTTTGTTGCCGGGAGATGAATGAGCGATAAAATTGTCAAATTTGATATCGCCGTGAATCAATGCTTTTTGTTCCCAGGATTGGCTTAGAATATGAAGACTGTCTCGAAAGATAGACTGATCCTGAATCATCTTAAATATCTTGATATTGGCTTCGCTGATGGTGCGTAAGGCATTGAGATTGGGTTGATAGGCATCAAAAACCCAAGGAGTACAATCTGGAAAGCCTAAGGATTCCATATTAAGATCTGAATCTAGGGCATCCCCTCGCTGACCATGTAATGCAGCAAGAGCTGCACCCATCTGAGCCCCAATATACTTTGGAAACTTTCCTCTTTTAATCTGATATGATCTTAAATCTTCAGCGTTGGGAATAAACTCGATAACGAGAATCTTTTGAGTAGATGCATAGTCGTAATAATGAGGTAAATAACGAGTTAGTTTAGAGCTACTTTCTTCTTGAAATAGCTGATAGATTGAAGCTTCATGTTGGACTGTTCCCAGGTCGATATCTCCCTCACCCTGCTTCAGAAAATAGCAGGGACTCTGGTCGCTGACAACTTTATAATTCCAGTTTCGTCTAGATAAACTAGCTATCTGAAACGAGTCTTGGATTAAGTGACTTCGATCAAGCCAGTTTTTTTCTAGCAAGTAAGAAAGAACATCACAATGATTGAGCATATCAACCCGCCAAGGATAAGATAACGTGAAAATCTGGAGATTCTATTCAATGAGTGATTTGGCTGGAGTTGTTATGATTTGTTTGGGTCAAACTAATAACCCCAAGCCAAAATATATTCGTCAATGCTTATGACAGCATGCAATATTCAAATTAGGATTTAATAGGTTTGCACCCCGAAATGCGTTGCGTGCAATTGGGCCAATCACATAAGGTAGTTCCAGTAGCAGCCGCACGGCCAGCAGCAGCGAAGCTAGCGCCTCCAACAACAGAATCGAGTTCTGTTTCAGTCAGATAGGTTTCTGTGAGGTCTCCGCTCAGGAATTGTGATTCGGCATTGATTTGGTTGTTTTGTTCTTGATTAGACATGATTGCGTCTCCTGTTTGTGTTGAACTAAGCTGTGTGTGTTTTCTTGGCTTAGGTTCCTATCATAGAAAGGATATCAAGATAGAGTTGTGATCCAGATTCTATGAACATGTGATTTCACTCACTTGGATGGGATTGTAAATACTTTAGGCCACTTAGCATTTAAACCCCAAACCAAGTCAAACTAATTCGTTGCGGTGACAGTAATGTGAGGATGGAGGCATTAAGTCGTTATTTTCTTGCACCCGGAAATGCGTTGCGTGCAATCTTCCCAGCAACCTAAGATCGTTTCGCTTTTAGCAACGCCACGGCCAGCAGCAGCGAAGCTAGCGCCTCCAACAACAGAATCGAGTTCTGTTTCAGTCAGATAAGCTTCTGTGAGGTCGCCGCTCAGGAATTGAGATTCGGCATTAATTTGGTTGTTTTGTTCTTGATTAGACATGACTTGTATCTCCTAGTTGTGTTGAACCAAGTTGTGTTTTCTTGGCTTGTGTTCCCATCTTAAAAAGGAAATCAAGATACAGTTGTGATCCAGGTTCTATGAAAGCGTGATTCTACTCACTTGGATTTGAGTCCCCTACATTGGAAAAACCACTCAAAACAGACTGATTGAGATAGAGGCAGTGAGAAATGAGTCTGATCGGCAAGAATCAAGACTCTATCGCAAAGATCTGTAACCATAAGGGAGCCGTCACTCCATCCGGGATCCCGGATTCGCTTTGAGGATTTGCGATGCACCCTATTTTGGCAGGGCTTCTAGCCAGTCTCGCTGCTGGATTGGCCACCCCGCTGGGGGCTTTACCCATTCTTGTTATGCCGAGTCTAAACAGTCGCCTCCAAGGGATCCTGCTGGGATTTGGCGGTGGGGTGATGCTGGCAGCTACTGCTTTCTCGTTACTGGTGCCCGGAATTGCAGCCGCCCTCGATCAGGGTTTATCTAACTTTGCCGCCGGATCCGTCATGGTGGTGGGGGTTCTACTGGGGGGAGCTTTTTTAGAAACCGCCCACCGCTATTTTCCCCATGAACACTTTTTTAAGGGGGCAGAGGGTAACAATGCGGCTCATTTAGCCCGTACCTGGTTATTTGTTATTGCCATCACCCTGCATAACTTTCCCGAAGGCTTGGCGGTTGGGGTGGTTTATGGATCCCTAGATGGCTCGGCGGAGGGATCCGCACAGGGGTTGGGAGTGACCATCGGCATCGCTCTGCAAAACATGCCAGAGGGGTTGGTGGTGGCAACAGCGTTGGTGGGGCAGGGCTATTCTGCTGCCTATGCACTGGGGATCTCGCTCTTGACGGGGTTAGTGGAGCCGATAGGTGGTGTCATCGGAGCCAGCGTCGTATCGGTGGCAGAACCCTTGTTACCCTGGGGCATGGCCTTTGCGGCAGGAGCCATGTTGTTTGTTATTTCGGATGAGATCATTCCTGAATCCCATCGGCAAGGGCATGAACGCGAGGGCACACTGGGGATTATGGTTGGGTTTGTGCTGATGATGTTGCTGGATGTGACATTTGGTTAAGCTGAGTCGTGCTGATGTGATGATGCTTTGAACTGGGATCCCATCCCTTAAATCTCAATAGAAGATCTCAATAGATCTCCAGCAGCGATCGATGTCAGTAGCCGGGATCCCTTACGATAGGATGATGAGAAACCGTTTTAACAAGAGGGATCCAGCTCATGAGCATTGTGTTTCAACTGACTCTACTGGGGTTTGTGCTGTACTCTTTAGCTTTGGTGGTGGCGGTACCCGTTCTCTACAGCTCAGCCAGCAACTGGTCTAAAGCCAAGGGTGTCTTGCTAGGGGGATCCGTGGTATGGGTATTGATGTTGTTAGGGGTCGGGGCTCTGAATTTCCTCAAGTAATGGCTGTGTTAGCCAACCTCAGCCAAAAACGGCCCGCAACAAGCGGCACAAGGATGGCACAAGGATAATAAACCTTTAAACAAGAGGAAACGCTGCTAGTGATTGGGATGGTGGCGTTTTCTTTTTTCAAGTCCACTCGACTTTGCCTTGCAGGTAACTGGAGCGGCTGGGACAACCCTCAACAACACTCTCAATCAGCACTTTTGCTACAGGATCTGATCGCACTATGACCGTTTACGAAGGGACTTTGATCGGTTCGCCTGATCTGCGCTTTGCGTTGGTGATTGGGCGATTTAATGACCTGATCAGCGGCAAACTGCTGGAGGGTTGCCAAGATGGGCTCAAGCGGCATGGCATCGATATCGATCCCCAGGGATCCCAGGTGGATTATGTCTGGGTGCCCGGTAGTTTTGAGATTGCTATGGTAGCCCGCCAACTGGCCCAAACCCACCGCTATGATGCCGTCATCTGCTTGGGGGCTGTGATCCGAGGTCAGACTCCTCATTTTGATTACGTGGCGGCTGAGGTTTCTAAAGGTATCGCTGCTGCCAGTGCCCAAACCGGGATCCCGGTCATCTTTGGCGTCTTGACCACCGACACATTGCAACAGGCGCTAGAGCGGGCGGGCATCAAAAATAATCTAGGTTGGGAATATGCCAGTGCTGCTCTGGAGATGGCTACCCTGATGCGGCAGATGCGCCGATTGATGCCCGATGCCACTGCCTCACTGCCCCCTAGCTCTAAACAGTTGGAATTTGATACAGGATCCCTAAATGTCAGAGCGGTGGTGGATGAGGATACGACTGCCTGAGTTCTATTCTTGCGAGATTGCTCCCAAGGAGGAAGAGATATTGAAAGAATCTGAGGTAAGGAAAGGGTAAAAGGAAACGTAGAGCCAGTCCAAAGTATAGATGGGGCTATTTGGGATTGAGACGGCTAAGCCCTGAGTCTGTCAGTACCACCCAAGTGCCATCAGGAGCAGGGGCAAAGGTGATCAGATCCTCAAGCCGCGACACAGGGGTTAGGGATCCCGGTGTCACAACAGAGACCGATTGGACTCGATTTTGGTGCAGGAGTTGCCGGATGCGCTGGTTGCCCCGATCAGATATCCACAGGGATCCCGCCGGATCGGTCGCCAATGTAGAGGGTTGATCAAACATCACCCGTTCCAGGGATCCATCGGCAAATCCCACGCCATTACCCACCACAGTACTGAGGATCCCGTCTGCGGTGAGACGACGGATCTGATGATTGCCCGTATCGCTGATCCACAAGCTCTGGCGTACGGGATCCCAGGCCAGTGCGGTGGGTTGATTGAGGCGAGATTCTGTGACCGGGCCATCGGCATCACCAGCCTGATCGCCACCAGCCACCGTCGAAACCGGACCAGTAGGCGTGATCATCCGGATGCGGTGATTGCCCGTATCCGCAACATAAAGATTGCCATCAGGATCGAGGGTGATGCCTCTGGGGGAGTGAAATTGAGCGGATTCCTGAGCCCCGTCCCGCCAGCCCTGCTCCCCAGAGCCCGCCACTGTTTCCACTTGTCCATCCAATCTGACGCGGCGGATCCGGTGATTGCTCTGATCCACCACCAGCAAATGCCCCTCCGGATCCCAGGCCAGGCTAGTGGGCTGATTAAACTGAGCCTCTGCCGCTGCCCCATCCTGAAAGCCCGCAGTCCCTGTGCCCGCCACCCGTTCCAAGTTGCCATCGGGATCCCGCCGCAAGATCTGATGTCGCTGCCGATCTGCCAGATAGATGGATCCATCCGCAGATACTACCAGACCATGAGGATCTAGCCAAGATCCGATGACACTACCGTCTACCGCTAAAGACTGAATCTGCCATTCCTGACTGCTGGGGCTTGGAGATGGAGTAGGAGGAGAAGGGGAGGGGGTGCTGGTGGGTTGCCATGTCAGGGCGAGCGTTCCCAAGCCCAAGCCATCTTGATCGGCTACCATCACCAAACTTCTGCGCGCTAGCCCCTGAGGAGGCCGAACTCGCAGGATTGTGGAGGATTGCTCTAAGAACTGTGACTTTTCTGACACCTGCCGTGAAGAGTCAGGTGAGCCTCTCGTCTGGGCATCAATCCAGAGGATACGCGCCACTTGATCGAGATTTCGACCCAGCAAGATCCACTCTTGGTTGGGATTGAGGGCGTCCGCCACCTGTCCAGCCAGGGTCAGGCTCAGAGGGGAGGCAGCACCAGCAGGTTGGATCCCTTGCAGCAAGGGCACTTGAGTTTGACTCAGCACTAAGAGATCAGAGGTTGGAGGGTCTAACAGGTCAGCTGCTCCCGTTGTTGCCACTTCGGAGGGAGTCGATAGGGCAATCTCTGTGCTACCTTCCGCCACAATGTCGGCACCTCGAAATGCCGTCCCACTAAAGACTGCTTGCCCGGATGAGGGCACTTCCGAAAAGGTGAAGACTGCCGTTTGATCGGCTCGGAGTTGGGCTGTGGCGGTTTGCCGATAACTGCCAATGGTGAGATTAACATCAATCCATTCCACCCCGACACCATTCTCATGGGCCAGCCAGCGGTTGACATGCGGTGAGGGTAAGACCACCACCCAATCAGATCCCCGTTTTTCAACACTCAAGGCCAACTCATCAGCTGGTAGCGCTGGCAAGATGGCAGAGCTAGCACTAGTCAGAGCGGGGGTTGGGGTGCGCGAGCTGGAGGAAGGCAAAACAGAGAGATTGGGAGAAAGCAGCGTGGTGTCGGTGGTGGTGGGGACAGCTCCGCATGCAGAAAGTGTGAGCAGCAACGCTACCCACCTGACAAAACCAATGGCAGGATCCCTGTTCATCCGATATAGTCCTCACACAAGGTGAGAGTACTCCTCACCCCTTCATCATATCCTGCCTGCAAGGATTCGTAGGTAGTTGCTTAGACCAATCAACCCTTGTGATCACCACTGCAATTGACTGAGAGCGCAGGAGGAAGCTCAGCTCTATCGCCGTGGGTTGTGGTCATCAGATGAATCTATCCCCCCCTGGCAGTGGAAACGACGCTAGTGCAAGCAATTATCCCTCAAAGGCATTGCGAATGCTGGTTTCCTTTTTGGAACCGCCATAGCGAATGATTTTTTCAACCTCCGCCTGGTACTTTGACTACTCTCCGCGCTAAAGCGACGGAGATTCCCCGAGGGGATTTCAGAACTTCCGACAAGCGGACTCATAGGCGAAGTCAAAACGCCTCTATAGGTTGCACGAAGGCTTCCCTTT
>JBHJNR010000284.1:0-6843 GCA_050330615.1 Cyanophyceae cyanobacterium | reverse complement strand
CAGGGTAAGCGCAAGAAAAACATCAAGAAAATGTGCTAAGTTGCCAACCCTGCAGCAAGGACAGAGAGCATATAGTCAGGATTCATTGAGGCCCGCTTCGCCTTTTGCTTGAGACTGCGCTTTTTCGAGGTTTCTTGATTCAACACACTGATGGCTAAACGCCGTAGTAGCGCCATGTTCTCCCCACCATGGCCCCGCCGAATGCGAGACTTATCCTCGCCCCAAGTGACATCCAGCACCCAGTGAAGTTGATTCTCGATTCCCCAATGGGTGCGGATGGCTCGACCAATTAAAGCTGCATCACAGGGCAGGGAGGTCAGATAGAACATCATCTCGCGGGTAATCTTGTTCCACAGATGCCGCACCCGCTTCACCATGACGATAGTTTTGAGCCCCGCCCATTGCTCGCTTTGATGCAAACTGCCCATCACAGAAAGCGGCACCGCCCACACCTGCCGATGTTCCCGCCGATGATGGCCTGACTCTACCCGCTGGTGATGGCTGTGCTCTAGCCTTGTAAAGTGGGTCACCTCAGCTTGCTCAAACCACCCTTTCACCTGCGCCCACAGGGTGGGGTGATTGGCCTTCAAACACAGAACGTAGTCGGCTTTGTGGCCGATGATGTCACGGGCAATCTCTTTCTGCGTGCCCATGGCATCCAAGGTAATAATGCAGCCACTGATATCCAGGAGTTTGAGCAATGCGGGAATCGCAGTGATCTCATTGCTCTTGGAGTCTACTTTTACTTGACCCAATAACAGCTGGTTCTCACTGGCCCATGCACTGACCACATGCAGGGCAGATTGCTTTCGGTTGCGGTCATAGGAGCCTTTGATGGTCTTGCCGTCAATGGGAATCACTTGGGCACCGCTGCTCTCAACAACCTGCTTCACCCAGCCCAGGAAGCAACGTTCTAGAGCTTCTGGGTGCAGTCGCTCGAATAGGCGGCGGTAGGTATCGGCATGGGGGACGCCGTTGGGTAGTGAGAATAGGGTGCTTAGCCAGCTCTGATGGCTTTCGCCATAGGTCTCGATGTCTTCCCAACCCGTCGCCCCACCAATGGCGGCTAAGATGGCGATCATCACGATGCTTAAAAACGGATGCTCTACCCCCTGACGACCACGGGGGTCTTCTAATTCAGCAAACTGCGATTGCCACTGCTGTTGAACTGATTCGGCGTCGATAGCAGGGGGCAGCGGTTGCTGGGTTTTTGCTTTGGCTGAGTCTAGAGTGAGGTCAAAGCCTTTTGCCATGGGAATCTTGGGGGGTAGATTAACTGGGTGGTCCCCTAGCATATTATGGGCTCTTTTTTCTTGCGCTTACCCTGCCTCAACAGAGTATCTAAGGAATAATCTCTATGTTCTTTTAGATCAAGTCAATGATCAGGAAATCACTGTTGACCTTGAGAGAGAGTTTGACTACAAAATCTAACCTCTAGCCTGACCCGGTGATCTTGGTTTGGCCAGCGATCTTGGTTTGATATGTAGGGCTCGGTTTGATATGTAGGGCTCGGCAAAGCCTGGGGGTCTTGTCTTCTGTTGGCAGGATTCTGCTGGTTTAATTGTATCGTGTGTTCCATCGCACAGTCTTTAGGAGTTGAGTTCATGCCCGTCAGCCCAATCCTTGCATCCCGTCAACCCCTCTCTGCTCAGGCGATCTGGGATCTGATCGAGCAGTCCACACTGAAGCTAGACGATACCTTCCGGCAGCTAGACCAGGTGGCAGGGCAAAATCTAGCGCGGGTGCTGGCGGCCTTTCGGGCGGAACGGGTGGGGTCCCATCATTTTGGTGGGGTAGCGGGCTACGGTCATGGGGATACCGGGCGAGACACGATGGATAAGGTTTTTGCCCAGGCGATGGGGGCAGAAGCGGCCATTGTCCGGCTGCAAATGGTCTCGGGTACCCATGCCATTGCCTGTGCCCTGTTTGGGGTGCTGCGACCGGGGGATGAACTGCTGATGGCGACGGGATCCCCCTACGACACCCTAGAGGAGGTGATCGGCATCCGTGGGAACGGCCAGGGATCCCTGCGGGAGTTTGGGGTCAGCTATCGCCAGATCGATCTGAGCCCCACCGGGGAGCCGGATTGGCAGGCTTTGGCCACAGCGGTGGGATCCCAAACCCGTGTGGTTCACATTCAGCGGTCTTGTGGCTATAGCTGGCGACCCAGTTTAAATGTGGAGACCATTGGCCGAATTGTGGAGCTGGTCAAGGCTCAAAATCCCAATGTGATCTGCTTTGTGGACAACTGCTATGGGGAATTTGTGGAAGACTGTGAGCCTCCACAAGTGGGAGCCGATCTGATCGCGGGATCCCTGATTAAAAATCCAGGCGGCACCATTGCCCCAGCCGGTGGCTATGTGGCGGGCCGAGCCGAGTGGGTGGAACAGGCAGCCTGTCGGCTCACCGCTCCCGGCATTGGCAGTGAGGGGGGTGCGACTTTTGACCAAAATCGCCTCCTGTTTCAAGGGTTATTTCTAGCTCCGCCCATCGTGGCCGAAGCGGTTAAGATCGCCCATCTGGCTGCCCAGGTGTTTCAAGATGGGGGTTATGCTGTCATGCCCCAGCCAGGGATCCCGCGCACCGATATCATTCAGGCGATCCAATTGGGATCCCCGGCCAAGCTGCGAGCCTTCTGCAAAGCGGTTCAGCACAACTCCCCCATCGAGTCCTATGTGGAGCCGATTCCGGAGGCGATGCCAGGATATGACGATGCCGTGGTGATGGCAGGGGGAACCTTCATTGAAGGCAGTAGTATCGAATTGTCTGCTGATGGCCCGATGCGGGATCCCTATGTGGTGTTTTTGCAGGGGGGCACCCATCTCAGTCATGGCAAACTGGTGCTGGCGGCAGCGATAGAGGCGTTGCAGGCGATGCCTTGAGTGATTAGGGAAACAACCCTAACCGAATCCATAGTTGTCGGGCTGCTACTTGAGCTGAACTGTTCATCTCCAGATACTCAACAGTGATCGTGCCAATCTGAGTTTTCCCTACAATTTCGCCAGAGTCTATATGGGGCTGAAAATGGTCATCCCACCGATCTGATCGTGGGTGAAAGAAACGAACGTCTGTGTTGGAGCCAGCTGTCACACCACTGATTCGGTTGCTTTTACGAAGATTGCAGGAACGACAGGCAAGAGCTAGATTTGCTTCATTATTTGAACCTTGCCGAGAGAGTGGGATAATATGCTCCACCTCAAAGGGAAAATTGAAGACAACCTCAGGAGCTTGGCAATACTCACAACGATGATTCGCCCTTTGAGCGGTCATCGTATAGTAGGGGTTCATGAGTTTCCAGGTTGCATTAATGCCACAGTACGCGCTGTTGCTGCTCTCAGTTCTATTTCAACCAAAGCGTCCAACTCTGTTTGTTGTTCTGGTGGCAATTCCTGGTCTTGATCCCGTGCTAGCCGCCACAGGTTCATCAACTCTGATAACCGTTCCTGTTGCTCAGCACTGAAAAATGGGTCAGGACGAAAACTTTGGATAACCAGCAGCGCACTAAATTCAATTTCTTCTAGCTGGTTAGTTAAAGCATCTAGAGCCTGCCCCGCAGTTTTGCCAACAGATTGTTTATCTCCTACGATTGCTCGATAAGATTTTTCTCCATTGATAGAGATTGGCAAGATCGCTACTGTAGTCATGATTCTCATTTAAAATCATTTGATTTGAATTATAGCTCTGCTCAATCTCATGCCAATATTCAGAATAGCTATCCCATTCATTCAGGTCAGGGAGTGAAAGCCTTCAGCCAACTAGGCTCTTTGGTACGATAAAGATGCCTTCCCCAACGTCCCATTCATCCAGTTCAATCCGCCTTTAGGCAGTTGACTTTCATCTATTCCTCTATTCTCACCCTCCTCACCCCAGGATCCCTGTGCTTGACCTGAAACGTCATGATGGGCGATTGCCCCACCAGCTGCGACCCATTTCCTTTCAGCGGCACTACACCCGGTATGCCCCAGGATCCGTATTGGTCACTTTTGGCCAGACCCAAGTGCTCTGTACCGCCACCATCGCCGAGGAGGTGCCCAGATTTCTGGTGGGCAGCGGCAAGGGTTGGCTGACGGCAGAGTATCGGATGTTGCCCAGTGCCACCCAAGAGCGTCATGCCCGCGAGCTGATGAAGGTGTCTGGTCGAACAGCAGAAATTCAGCGACTGATTGGCCGTAGTCTGCGGGCCGTCTTGGATTTTGAGGCGTTGGGATCCCGCTCCATCACGGTCGATGCGGATGTCTTACAAGCGGATGGCGGCACCCGTACTGCGGCCATCACCGGCAGCTATGTGGCCCTCTGGGATGCCCTGCAATGGTTGCAACAACAGGGGTTGATCTCCACCTGGCCCCTCAAGCATCAGGTGGCGGCTGTCTCGGTCGGCATCCTGGATCAAACGGCCCTGCTCGATCTCTGTTATGCAGAAGACAGTGTGGCCAGTGTGGACCTCAACTTGGTGGCGACAGAGAGCGGGGATTTCGTCGAGATTCAGGGAACTGCCGAACAGGATCCCTTTAGTCCGGCTCAACTGGAAGCGATGCTGACCCTAGGACAAGCCGGGATCCAAGAGCTGTTGGGATTACAGCGGCAGGCTCTGGGGTTGGAGGGCTGAAATAGCTCAAGTGACAGGCGCAATCTGTTCCACCCACTTGACCACAGATTTATCCCCCAGCAAGATCTTGGCTTGAAGCGGTTCGCCGGGATCCCGAACTCGGCTAATAGCCCGCAAGACCTCTTCCCCCAAGGCTTGATTGATGGAGTTAATCAAGCGTGAGAGTTGTTCGAAATCTGCTGCCGAGATTTCGGTCAGGGTCAAGCCCCGTGTTGTGGGGGCGGGCATCATCTTTTCCACTTTTTCAGCGGGCATCATCGTGAGCAGAGATTTGAACAAGATCTCGGCCATGGGATCCTGCACCTGTGTAGACTGCTCTCCAAATCGCAGAACATAAGCAACGGGATCCAATTCTAGAATCTGTGACATGGGTTTTAAAATTGGGTGAGAAAAAGAAAGAAATCTTGTCTGGAAACTAGTCCTGAGCGGCGTAAATCTACCAACCACGGATAAGGGGCTTAAGCCCCTTGCCTGAGCTACCCCCTGATAGACAGATCTCCACCAAAGAGAACTAACTGATCCTAATCAGCAAAACACTGCTTTCAGAATTAACTATTGAGATTAACTATCGAGTCCTATTCCTTAGTCATATTTTAGATCCCGTTGGGCATCCCGTTGAATATCACGATCCTTGAGAGCACTGCGCTTGTCATATAGCTTTTTGCCTCGGGCCAACGCAATATGAACCTTGACCCAGCCTTTGTTCAGCACTAGTTTGAGCGGAATGAGGGTCAGACCTTTTTGCTCAATTTGCCCTCGTAATTTGTTGATCTCTCGTCGATGCATCAACAGTTTGCGGCGGCGAGTCGGATCATGATTAAACATCTTACTAGCGGTTTCATAAGGCGAGATGTGCATATTGAGCAGCCATGCTTCCCCATCCCGCACCAGGACAAAGGAATCCTGCAAGTTAGCCTTGCCGCCCCGAATGGATTTAACCTCAGTACCTACTAGCTCGATACCCGTCTCATAGGTTTCTAGCACCTCATACTCAAACCGGGCGCGGCGATTATCAACAATGGTTTTACCAGCAAATTTATCGTTAGCACTCATGGTAGGTTGCCTTGAATCGGGATCCGTAGGGGTTTTGGTTTTGCTTGCTCGGTTTTGACTATTGAATCTTGAGGTGAATCTTGATGTGGATCTTGACTCTTCAGGCTTTGGGACTAGGTATATCCCGATCAGCTCCTCAACTGAACTCTTCCTTACCTTCTTTCCTTTTTCTCACAGTTGGGTCTCTAGTTGGGTCTTCACAATGGGGTCTTCACAGTTGGGGGTCAGGGCCAAAAACTCCACCAAAGTCTAATAGCTCTCGCCGGAGGGGGATTTTAGTCTGTAACTGTGCATCCAGCCTTGGGTCTCATGATTGCAGCCAAAACCTCGACAGACTCTAGTTTGGCAGACTCTATGTTTGACAGGCGATTGTGTCGGGCCAAGCAAGTCTGATGACAGGTGGTAGTCAAGGGGGATCTGGAGAAGGGTTCCTTTTCCGGATACTTCGGTATTTGGGTCGCTGGCCCTTAACGGGTGCCATAGAGGTGCGCTGGATAGGATCCCAGCCCATGGGACAGGCAGATTTAACCTCATAGGTTCCACACATCATTAGGAGTGCTGTTTATGGCCAGACTGGACTACTTTGCGCCGGGTGTATACATCGAAGAGGTTGATCGGGGTAGTCGGCCTATTGATGGGGTCTCCACCAATGTGGGCGGCTTTGTGGGATTCACCGAGGATGTCCGCAATGGCGCGGAACTCTCCAAGCCGATGCTGATCACCACCTGGACACAATATCTCTATCACTTTGCCCGCCCCCGCTCTGATGGGTTTACCGACTTTAATGCCTATCTGCCCTTTGCGGTCTATGGGTTCTTCTTAAATGGCGGCGGTCGCTGCTGGGTGACCAGCATTGGCACTCAATTGCCGGGATCCCCCACCCCTCCTCCCACTGAGTCTGGTTTGCAGATCCAGAGCCGCACCAATCGGCCCGCCCTCAACTTCAGCATTCGTCCAGAACGGGCTTCCGAGGGATCCCTGATCATCGCCATTACCGAAAGCGGCCCTCGCCAATTGGGGGATGGTACTGAGAGCACCGCCAATAGCGAGGAATTCTTTGCCATCGAAGTGCAGCGGGATGGTGGGGAAGTCCTGGAGCGGTTCGAGAACCTGACGATGGATCCCGAAGTTCAGACCCAAGTGGGCACCTATGTGCTGACAGCGGTTGAGTCTTCTGAGTATGT
>JBHJNR010000283.1:0-7086 GCA_050330615.1 Cyanophyceae cyanobacterium | reverse complement strand
GGGACATCAATGCGGCACAGAACATACAAGTCGCGGGTGGACAATCCAAGACTCTAAACGGACGTGGAGGAAGGCATAAGTCTGGCTTGCCAGCGGCATCCGGTGAAGCGTCAACCTGTTGGGACGGTCAGCAATTGCAACTGCTCTTGTTCGCCTAAACCGAATCCTCGGCCTTAGAGGCCGGGGAGGATGTCAATGTTGATTTGTATGGCCGAGGATCCCTCTGTTTCATTGGGGCTATTTCATTGGGGATCCTGATCATCAGGAGGGGTCTCAAAGCTAAGGAAATTGTGTCCCCCAGCAAAAAGGTCTTGTCAGACGGCAAAACAGTGACTTATAGTGGATAACGCGCTATCAATCCTCGGTAGCTCAGTGGTAGAGCGGTCGACTGTTAATCGATTGGTCGCAAGTTCGAATCTTGCCCGGGGAGTTTGTTTCACAGAGCGGAAATAGGGTGGATCCCCATTAGAGATCTTAGAGCTGAGCCGCTAGATAGGCTTGGGGGCCGAGCTGTTGGAGCCGGGTGTTTTTGTCTTCTACCTGCTGCTTGATTGTCTCTCGATAGACCAAAACTTGGCCTTGCAGGGCAGAGTCTTGTACCGCCAATATCTGTACCGCCAATAAGCCAGCATTTTGGGCATTGCCAATTGCCACCGTGGCCACTGGGATCCCTCGGGGCATTTGAACAATGGAATACAGCGAATCCACCCCTTGCAGATGGCGAGTCGGGATCGGTACGCCAATCACGGGTAGGGGGGTTAAGGCCGCCACCATGCCCGGCAGATGAGCTGCACCACCTGCACCCGCAATAATCACCTGGATCCCTTGGGTATGGGCCGTCTGGGCATAGCTCACCATTGCCTCCGGCGTCCGGTGGGCACTGAGGATATGGGTCTCGTAAGGGATCCCGAACTGTTCTAGGATCTCCACAGCGGCGATCAGGGTGGGCAAATCTGAGTCGCTACCCATGACGATGGCGACTCTCGGAGAAACAGGGGGCATGGCGTTAAACCCAGAGTTTTGAAAAGACAATCAGTTCAATATAGTAATCGCGTGAGTCCCTGTTGGAGCGAGGTAGTGAAGCCCGTGTTTCCGTCACCCTTACCTGATCTGGAATCAAGCCATGAATGTTTAGGTTTCTGCGAATCTGGGGCTAATCCCTGACCACTGCACATCACTTTTGCGGCGGTCATAATCTCGCCGATAGGAAAAGAAAGCCTCGGGATCCTCATAGGTGCAGTAAGGACAAATGCTGATGTTTGAAGCTGGGATCCCTAAGGTTTGCAACTGCAAGGCATTGGCTTGCCGGACATCCAGCCGGACTTTGCCCGCCTGTGGATCCGACATCACCAGCCGGGGATCCTGATGGTGTTCTGGATCCACCGTCGAGAGCACCTGCGCCGCCACATCGGCACCCACTTGGTAGGCCGGCCCAGAGATAGCTGGCCCTAAAGCTGCCCGAATCGAGGTTGGTGGGATCCCTTTCTCCAGCCAGTGGCCGATCACCTCAGTTAGGATGCCCGCTGCTGTGCCACGCCAGCCCGCATGAATCGCCGCCACCCACTCAGGGGATCCCTCGGCCTGACTACCGACAACGATAATCGGCACACAATCGGCAGTACAAACCCAGACAGAATCTCCCGGCACATCTGTCACAACAGCATCCGCTGCCAACCGCTCCGTCGCCTCGGATCCTGTGAGAGTCGAATCTGCCCAGTCCCAGCCGTTGCCATGCACTTGATAGGCCCAATGGGGCTGGCCATCGAGGCCCAAATGGCTGGCCAACTCTGGCGGACGCAAGGGATCCCCATCTCGCCGACAGCCAAATCCATGCGGCCAATCAGAAAGAAGCTCACAGGTGAGCCATTGTGCTGTTCCTACTTGCTGCCAGTGCCATTCAGTCATGATGTTGCGGTAGAAGGGTTTGGAGAAGGGGATGAGGAACGGGCCACAGCGGGATCCCCCACATAGGTTTCTAGAGAGGATTGCAACTGCTGAGGGGCAAATAAAATTGGCAAGAAGTGAATGCTCTTGACCTCTCGAAAAAAGAACAAGATGGGCACTGACGGATAAAACAGCTTCCAGTTTGTCCACTCACCATAGGGGAAATTTCGGATTTGAGATCCCGCTCGATAGACCTCCAGGGATGTGGGGGCAAAGACTAATCGCAGTGTGGCCGTTTGCGTGATCAAAAAACACCCAAAGGCCATGATCACCACCGTCATCCAAGGGGATAGCAGGCTGAGGGGGATCGATAGCAGGGTGATCGCCCCAGCCAAGCGATAGTCAGGATCCAAGGTCACGGTAGGCTCAGGGGGCACGGTATTGTGGGGGCTCAATGACTCAGGCATGGGTTACTCAAGATTGTGATGGTTGGACGGAGGGAAGAGGTGTTCTGGTATACGTCTCCAGACTTTTAGCAGTGCTCTACCCAGCGATTGAATTGTTTGATTGCAGCTTGCCACAGGAATGTTGGAGTTCCAAAATGTTACCAAAATGACAACTTTTTTCGACCAATCAGGGATCCCGCCTGATAATAGAACTAGCCTAAGTCCCTACATTCCATTTGAGAGGTATCCCTGATGGCCAGTGTGACCTACGAGCATGTCACCAAACAGTACGGTGATACAGTCGCAGTCAATGATCTCAATATCAGTATCAATGATGGCGAGTTTTTGGTTTTTGTGGGGCCATCAGGCTGTGGCAAGACCACCTCTCTGCGGATGTTGGCGGGGCTAGAAGAGATCAGCAAAGGGGGCATCTTTATTGGCGATCGGCAGGTCAATAATGTCCCCCCCAAGGATCGAGACATCGCCATGGTATTTCAGTCCTATGCCCTCTATCCCCACATGACGGTGGCCGAGAATATGGCCTTTGGCCTCAAATTGCGAGGGATGAGCAAAACTGAAACCAATACCCGCGTTCAAGAAGCAGCCCAGCGGCTCGGCATTGAGCATCTACTATCGCGACGGCCCAAGCAACTCTCGGGTGGCCAGCGGCAACGGGTGGCGGTGGGTCGGGCCATCGTGCGCAATCCCGCTGTGTTTTTGATGGATGAGCCCCTCTCTAATCTGGATGCCAAATTGCGGGTACAGGCTCGGGCCGAGATCAGCAAGTTGCACAGTCAATTGGGCACCACCTTCATCTATGTCACCCATGACCAAGTGGAGGCCATGACCATGGGCACCCGCATCGCGGTGATGAAGGATGGCAACCTGCAACAGATTGACACTCCTCAAAATCTCTACAATACCCCCAGCAATATGTTTGTGGCGGGCTTCATCGGCAGCCCCTCCATGAACTTCTTTGATGCCCGTTTGATTCCGGGCGACTCGGGTTATGAGCTGATGGTGGATGTGGGATCCTTTAAGGTGCCGATCCCTCAAGAGCGGGTGGCCCCCTATCGGCAGTATCTCAATCGCCCTGTCATCTTTGGCATCCGGCCTGAAAATCTGCACGATCCAGGCTTTACCCCGGTTGGGATCCATCAGACCCAGGTCAAGGCCAAGGCCACTGTGGCTGAGCTGATGGGCCACGAGGTGATTCTCTATCTGGATACCCCCACAGATACCCCTCAGGAGTTTTTGGCTCGTTTGGATCCCCGTACCCGCATTCGGGTGGGCGATACGGTGGAATTGGCTCTGGATATCAATGCCATCCACCTCTTCGATCCCGATTCTCATCTGCGGATCGCTTGAGCCAACGCCCCCAAGCGATCAGACCCAGCGGGCAACTCTAAAATAGAAATAGGGGTGATCAATCCCAAGGGATCCCTATCACCTCCATTTTCATTTATGGGCAGATTTATGGACAGCTTACTGATGCAAACCACCCTTCCTTCCACCCGCAGCAAGATCAGCCAATTGGGACATGTGGCCGTGCGGGTGGCCGATATCCCTACTGCCATTGAGTTCTATCGTCAATTGGGGCTGGTCAATGTCTGGCATGACTCCGACTGGGCCTACATGAAGGCGGGACAGGACGGGCTAGCCCTACTCGGCCCCGGCTATAAATCTGCCGGAGCCCATTTTGGCTTTGTCTTTGAGGATTTGGCCGATCTGGAAGCCGAACATGCTCGCCTCAAAGCGGCTGGAATCACGGTAGGGGCACTGCATGGCCACCGCGATGGCACCGCCTCCTTCTATGGCAAGGATCCCGATGGCAACTTGTTTGAGTTCCTCCATGAACCGGCAGCCCTGTTTGCAGACAAAGTCACATCGGCCCATGAACTCCAAGATTGAGAGCCAATCTGAAGATTTGGCGCTTTGCTTGGTCTCCGTGGCGCTGGTTCGTTAGATCTCATCAGCCATACCTCTAACCGCGCTGTACACTAGGATCCTGGATAGCCCACCTTTGGCAGCACATCAGCATGGTTCGGAGCAAACTCACGGAGCAGGATCAACAGGCGATTGTGAGCCAGTACCGCACCTCAGATGTGACAACGGGGGCACTGGCTGATTCGTTTGGGGTGAGTGCCAGCACCATCACCCGCATCCTCAAAGACGGGATCCCTGCGGATGACTATCGCGAGCTAGTCCGGTCACGGCGGGGTGGCATAACCCGAAATCCTGCCTCTTCAGAGCAACCTGAAGTCTCATCTCACCCTGTTGAACCTGCTGCTACCCTCCGCCCAGAATCAGCAGCGGCTCAACTTAGCTTGATGGATCCGGCCGCTGAGGATAACAGATCCTCTGCCAAGGAAGAGAAGCAGATCGAGACAGAGATGGACGGATCCCAGTTTGGGGATCCCGATCAGGATGGGTTTGAAGACGATACGGATCAAGACGATCCGAATGAGGATGATGACGAGGATTTTGATGAGGAGGATGACGACTCCCTTGAGGATCCTGATGCGCAGGAACTCCAGGCTGAGCTCGATGACCCTTCAGAATCAGCCGTACCCGAGAATGATGA
Source organism: Cyanophyceae cyanobacterium (assembly GCA_050330615.1). Classification (GTDB taxonomy): domain Bacteria; phylum Cyanobacteriota; class Cyanobacteriia; order Thermostichales; family Thermostichaceae; genus JAAUUM01. The sequence goes on along the minus strand of JBHJNR010000283.1, from coordinate 2,172 downwards.
CTTTGATCCACAAAGCGATGACAGTCAAGAGGAGGATGAGGATCTCGATCTCGATGATGATGACGATGAGGATCCTGATGAGGATGATTTTGAGCCGGATCCAACCCCTGCCCTCCAAGTTCTACCCTTAGAGGATCTGGACTATCCCCCCGTCTGCTTTGCAGTGATCGATCGCCACCAAGAACTGACCACACGACCCTTGGAAGACTTTACCGCCCTCGATATCTCTGCCCTCTCCAATAGTGAGCTTCCGGAGGAGGTGCTGCGTAAGGCCAAAACCCTACCTATCTTCGATAGTCATCGGGTGGCCCGCCGCTTTTCGGATATGTGTAAGCGGGATGGCAATGCCCCCCATCGCATCATCCAATTTCAAGGGCAGACCCTGGTGGTGGCTTCCACCCAGCTCAAGCGCAAGGGCATCACCCATCTGCTGGTGGATGGCCAGATCTTTAGCATTTAGTCTGGAGTCCTTAAGAGGATGGGAGAGGCTCAGCAAAGAGTTGGGTCAGGAATTGGGTTCCCGGCCGAGCGGGTCGTGATGAAACAGCGGTCTCTAATGAGAGATCCCGATCTGGGTGAGGTGTGACATGACAGAGGTGATCGTCGTGGGAGCGGGGCCAGCAGGTCTCACAGCGGCTGATGCGTTAATCGACAGTTTTTGGATCCAGACACTGCTGGCAGACCAGCGACTGGAGGCAGGGGATCCTACAGCCCCACAGGGACGGGACTCTGCTCTTGCCTCAGCTATTCGGGTTACCGTCCTAGAACGGGATCCCAACGTGGTGGGAGGCATCTCGCGCACGGCAGAATATAAGGGCTATCGCTTTGATATTGGGGGCCACCGCTTCTTCTCCAAATCCACCCAGATTGAGGCGCTCTGGACCTATTGGCTGGGCCAAGAGATGCAAGTCTGTGAGCGCCTGTCGCGGATCTATTACAGCCAAAAGTTTTTTGACTATCCCATCCGACCCTTTGATGTCTTTCTCAAACTGGGGGTGATGGAGACCGCGCTGTGTTTGATCAGTTATGTGCGGGCTCGTCTCCAGCCCCGCCCCCAGACCATCTCATTTGAAGATTGGGTGATCAATCAATTTGGGCAGCGGCTCTATCGCACCTTCTTCAAGACCTATACCGAAAAAGTCTGGGGGATCCCTTGCGATCAAATTAGCTCTGATTGGGCGGCTCAGCGGATCAAGGGACTGTCGATGGCGTCCCTAATTCGCTCATTGATCTTGCCTCAGCCCCAGCAGCGCACCGCCGTGATCAAAACGCTGATCCACCAGTTTCGCTATCCCCGCCTTGGCCCCGGCCAGATGTGGGAGCGGGTGCGAGACCGGATCGAAAAAAATGGACATGATGTCCTGATGGATCAAAAAGTGGTGCAATTGGACTGGAATGAGTCCGGCATCCAGACGGTCTGGGCGACTGATGCCCGTGGGGCTAGGGTGGCGTTCCGCTGTGATCAGATGATCTCGTCAATGCCGCTGGGATCCCTGATTCAGAGTCTCAATCCGCCCCCGCCTCCAGCTGTGTTGGCCGCCGCCCAGAGCTTAAAATATCGCGACTTTTTGACAGTGGCTTTGATTCTGGATCAACCTCAACTGTTTCCGGATAACTGGATCTATATTCACGATCCCAGCGTCCAGGTAGGCCGGATCCAGAATTACAAAAACTGGAGTGCAGCCATGGTGCCGGATCCCGCCACCACTTGTCTGGGCCTAGAATACTTTTGCAATATAGGGGATCCCTTATGGCAGCTCAGCGATCAGGAACTGGTTGCCCTAGGTCAGCAAGAATTAGCCCAGTTGGGATTGGCCGGCTCGGCCTGCATCCTGGATGGCACGGTGGTGCGAATGCCCAAAGCCTACCCCGTCTATGACCATACCTATCGAGAGCATTTGGCGGTGATTCGCGAGTTTCTGGCCCAGACTATTCCCAACCTGCAAGTGGTGGGTCGCAATGGTATGCACCGCTACAACAATCAAGATCACGCCATGATGACTGGGTTGTTGGCAGCTCGCAATATTCTGGAGGGATCCCGTTATGACCTCTGGCAGGTGAATCAGGATGCCATCTACTTGGAATCCGGATCGGAGTCAGACTCGGAAGCAGGGGGACGTTCAGTGCCTCGCCCTCTGTCGGTGTCTTGATCTGCTGCTGCTAGGTGGGGGT
>JBHJNR010000282.1:0-3065 GCA_050330615.1 Cyanophyceae cyanobacterium | reverse complement strand
TATGCGCTGAAAACTGCCCACCAGCTAAACGCCTTATCCCCCCTCTCAACCGCCACCCAGAATATCTACCGAGAGGCACTGGCCAACGGTCAAGGTAACGAGAACATCACCAGCGTGGTCAACCTGTTCGCATGATCGAGATCGACTGTTTGACCCTGGCCCTGCGAGGTGCGTATGTCGAAGTGACTATTTAAGGTAGCGGATAAGACGGAGAGGGTGGGATTCGAACCCACGGATGCTTTCACATCGGCAGTTTTCAAGACTGCATCCTTAAACCGCTCGGACACCTCTCCTGACTCTAGGTTGACCTGATGGGGAGACTCTTTCTAGATCTTGAGGTGCAGAGCAAGCTGGCACATAGATCGACAGTTAGAGCCTGATGCTCAGGTCAGCGTCTATCATTTTGACATTTTTGGGACTAATCGCCATAGGGATCCTGGAATTGTCTGCTGCCACTGAGTCCATTGGGCTGGGCCATCAGGACAGTCGGTATGAGGATCCCGCTGATTCAACGTTTTTTAACATCCTCCTGCTTTCCTGGCTAGCAACCCTTTAGACTAGGGCTTGTACCCGCTTTGGTGCGCGTCATGGTGACTCCCCCCGCTCCTCCTGCCATCAACCCCAGTCAGATGAACCTGCTCCGAGCTGTCACGGCAATGGCTTGGGCCGATGGGGTGCTCGAACCGGGCGAAATTGAGACCATGACCACGCAGTTATCCCACCACTTTGAGCCAGATCCTGACCGCCGCACCCAATTAGCCTCCCAGCTCAAGGATTATTTTCAGCAGCGGATCCCCCTCGAAGAAGTGCTCCCCAAGCTCAAAGGGAATCCAGAGCGAAAATTGGTGCTGAAATTGGGGTACCTGGTGATCGCTGCCAGCGCCCGCACCCCCGAGGAACCTGTGGTCAATGTGCCAGAACTGGAGGCCTTTCGCTCATTGGTGGCGATGTTGGATCTGCCCCCCGAGACCGTGCATGAGGTTTCTCAAGAGGCCGCATCCCAGCTCAATAATCCTGATGTTGCCCCTATTGATGCCTTGGTGAAGGGTTTTACTCACCATTACAGTGCTTAGGGATCCCAACTGCAATCTGAGACTCTATCCGGGAGCAGGGGCAAGCTAAAATCAAGAGAATAGGCTGACCGGATCCTGCTGCTCAGTGTTACTTCCTTAACCCTTTCTTTACAATCCGTTGACATTGACAGAAGGGATTGCTAGCATCTCTTACCTGTGCGTAATCGCTGACTTTCGAGCAGGAGAGACCCTTGGCCAATGTCGTTGTGATCGGTGCCCAGTGGGGTGACGAAGGAAAGGGCAAAATCACGGATTTGTTGAGCGAGAACGCTCATGTGGTGGTTCGGTATCAGGGGGGAGTCAATGCTGGCCATACGGTGGTGGTGGGATCCCAGACCTTTAAGCTTCATCTGATTCCGTCGGGCATCTTGTATCCCAAAACCCAATGCCTGATCGCCAGCGGCACTGTCATCGATCCTGAAGTTCTGTTGGGAGAGTTGGATCAACTCAAGACCTTGGGGGTCTCAGCCGCCAACCTGTATATCGCTGAGACCGCTCATGTGACCCTGCCCTATCATCGCCTGATCGATGTGGCCGAAGAAGAGCGGCGGGGAGACTATCGCTTGGGCACGACGGGGCGAGGCATTGGCCCCACCTATGCCGACAAGGCTGAGCGGATGGGGATCCGCATGATTGACTTGATGCATCCCGATGATCTGCGGGAGCGGCTGCGCTGGGCTGTACCCTACAAAAATGTCCTGCTAGAAAAAATCTACAATCTGCCCCCCTTGGATCCCGAGGTGGTGATCGACAAGTATCTGGGCTATGCCGAACGGCTGCGGCCTCATGTGGCCGATGTGGCGTTGATGCTGGCCAAGGCCATTGATGAGCGCAAGAATGTCTTGTTTGAAGGGGCTCAGGGCACCTTGCTTGACTTGGATTTTGGCACCTATCCCTATGTCACCTCCTCTCATCCGATTGCAGGGGGTGCCTGTGTGGGGGCTGGTGTCGGGCCGACGTCCATCGATCGGGTGATTGGAGTGTCCAAGGCCTATACCACCCGTGTGGGGGAAGGGCCGTTTCCCACCGAGTTGCAGGATGAGATTGGCAACCACCTGGGGGACAGAGGGGCGGAGTTTGGCACCACCACGGGACGGCGGCGGCGCTGCGGTTGGTTTGATGCGGTGATTGGTCGGTATGCCGTGCGGGTGAATGGTCTCGATTGTTTGGCCATTACCAAGCTGGATGTGCTGGATCAGCTGGACGAGATCAAGGTCTGTGTGGCCTATCAGTGTGATGGGGAGACGATCCATCATTTTCCCAGCGATGCCCGCACCTTCGCCCGCTGTCAGCCGATCTACGAGACGATGCCCGGTTGGAAGACCTCCACAGAAGAGTGTCGATCTCTGGATGAGTTGCCTGCGGCTGCGACTCAGTACCTCAAGTTTCTGGCTCAACTGATGCAGGTGCCCATCGCCATCGTTTCTTTGGGGGCGGGCCGCGATCAGACCATTATTGTGGAGGATCCCATCCACGGGCCAAAACGGGCTTTGCTCTATACCAATGGTGGCCCGCTCAACCACACCCTGATGCCCGATTAGCCTTGGCTATGTAATTGTATGTGAAAGCCCAGATCTCAGTGGGATCCCTTGCCATTCCTGGCAGTCATTTCCACTAGGCTCTATGTTCCTGCTGCTGGTCAAGCAGGCTTCAAGACGATTGAGGCACGTTATTCTCCACGATTTGTTGTTATCAATTTGTTTGGAGTCCAGAAGAGAAAATGAGAAAACTTCACCTGGCAATCTCAACTGACAAGATCGACGAAACTATTGAGGATTATTCCAAACGTTTCGGTGTGCAGCCTTGTTCAACAATTCCAGGTGAGTACGCGCTCTGGAGAACCGAGGCGTTGAATGTCTCTGTGCGGCAAGACCCTACCTGTACGCCGGGATCCCTACGGCATTTGGGATGGGAAGATCCTACGGCTACCGAATTCTCCAAGGATACGGACGTAAACGGCATTGTTTGGGAACGATTTGCTGCACTACACCA
>JBHJNR010000281.1:0-4278 GCA_050330615.1 Cyanophyceae cyanobacterium | reverse complement strand
ATACCACCACGCCCCCATCGCTGCCCAGGGATGTGGCAGCAGCAGGGCAATTGGGTCACTTTACAGCCCGAGAAGCCAAGGCCATCGGCCTCAATTGGCTCTTGGGGCTCTCCCTAGAGGGGAATCTCGCTACCAGCCGCCTTGGCTCTGGGTTGGGCTGCTTTGGCAGTCATCCGGCTCAGATAGCCGCACGGGTTGCTGCCTATGCTCGGGCTGCTCGGGCAGAAGGGGTACTAGTCAGCGCCCAGCTATCCAGTCAGCAGGCGAACGGGAGATCTGGGTGGGCTGAGCTAGGAGCCAGTGGGTTGGGGGGGCTAGAAATTGAGGGGTTGGATCCCCCTTTCCCGAGAGAGCTATTCACGGGGTTACTCATTGCCGATAGTCGCCAAGATCCCTTTTCCCAAGAACACCCAGTCCAGCCCGAGACAAGATTGAACCCTGATCAAGTGCTCAGTGCAGTGCAAGCTGGTGCGGATCTGGTGGTGGTGGACTCGGTAGAGGTTGCCGTAGAGACAATCACACAAGCTGTGGTCAAAGGCCAAATCACCCCCGAGCGGGTGGCGATCTCTGTGCACCGTATCCTGGAGGCTAAAGCCCGAATCCATCCGGGATCCCGAGTGTTGCTGAGGCAATATTGGCCCGCCTTGGCCGAACAGGAGATTATCGCTCCCACAGGGGATGCGACGGCAGGGCGGATCCTCTCAGAAGCCTCCTCTCGTCACTTATTAGGCACCTCCAAACCCCAGGGATCCTCTCTCAACCGTTTGGTACCGGCTCTGTTGAGCAGCCAGCGAGGCAGCCGTGCTTTACAGGGTCGGTTGGCTCAGGCGGATGCTTGGGCCTTTGCCCAGGATCTGATCACCCAGTCCATAACAGGAGATGGTTGTGGGCAGTTGCCGTTGCACCCGACAGCCGACTGGCTCAATTGGATCTGGGTGGATGGTGATGCTGATCGGCCCGTGCTGACGGCTCCAGCGGTACAAAGGTTACAGATGCAGGGCATAACCACACTGATTAGTGATGGACTAATGCCACTGCCGCTTTTAGAGAAGGCCCTCCAGGATGCCCCCCACATCTTCTTTCAATGGATCGGGGGATCCCAAGGGGTACATCCCGTGGTGACTCATCTATTACAAGACCATCTCCCCAAGATATCTGGCTGCATCTTTTACCAGCATCCGGCCCAAGCCCGTCAGTGGAGCCCCATCCTGGCTAAAAACGGGATCCCTCATCTGCACATCTACGGCAAAACACCTCAGGCTCAAGCCTTTGCTCTAGACTATTTGCTGAGATCGCGCCCTTGATTATTGTTACGATCCTTAAGGAAGCCTAAATATCTTCATCAGTACTTGGTGCTCAGACTCCATTTAGGCTATTTTGTAAATAGAAATGTAAATCTTTGAAACAGGCAACTCAGATAGCCAAGGGCTCTAACAGCAGTAAGGATCGAGCAAGATTGTCCATTTGGTCAGTCAGTATTCTCGTCATTCTGATACAGATCCCTCCCTTTCAGAGAGATTGTCGAATGCTTTCTCACCACCACCTAGTAGTTCCCTTTCCGGTTCTCTAGCGGCTCAGCCCTTGAAGTTTGAAGATCGTCTCTGTGCAAAACACCTCTTCCCTCAACTCTACGTCTTTCCCCAGCCCATCCTGGATCCACTGGCTCCAAGTTGCTGTCGTGGTGGTGCTGATCAGTTTTGCTGCTTTTGTGGGATCCCAATCCTTTGGTCAGCCGGATCCCTATGTCGATGCTGTGCTTCACCTTAATGGGGAGGCTAGCCGAGGCGCTTCATTATTCGCGCTCAACTGTGCTGCCTGTCATGGAGAAGAGGGAGCTGGCCGAGTCGGCCCCAACTTGCATGGAGTCCAGAACCGTCGTTCTGATCGCTCCATTATCGAGCAAGTGACCAGCGGCAACACTCCACCTATGCCCCAGTTTCAGCCGGACACTCAGGCGATGGCTGATCTGATCAGCTATCTCAAGACTCTCTAGATTAACCGTCGCTTCACCACCCCCTAACCCCTTCGGGGTATAGGCGGAGCACTGCGACGGATTCTGGTAGAACTCTTGCCTTCCTGGCTTTGTGGCTATCATTGTTCAAGATAGGATGTGCTCCCCAACACGTTGCGTGCCTGATTTCGCGCTCTCTAGACCTGACCTTTATTAGTTTGACATGGTAGTTGCTTCCCCTCTCCCTACTGTTGCTTTGGCTCTTGAGCAAGCATCTGTGGTTTTTCGTGCCCTATCGGATCCCATTCGGCTCCGGATTTTAGAGCAATTAAGAACGGAAGAGGTCTGCGTCTGTGACCTGTGCGATCGACTGGATGTCCCCCAGTCCAAACTGTCATTTCATCTGCGGGTGTTGCGAGAGGCTGAGCTAATTCAGGGGCGACAGGAAGGCCGATGGATTTATTACAGCCTCAATTTGCCACAGTTTGGGGAGATTGCGCAGTATGTGGCCAGCTACCACCACGAGGATCCCATTAAACCAGCGGAGTCTTGCCGGGGTTGAGAGGTGTCTGGAGGCTCGCTGATCCTCCGAGAGAGCTATTGGTAAAGCAGCTTGTAACTTTGTCGCTCCTAACCTAGGGTTCCTTGTCGCATCTGTTGCCAGAGGGTTAGGAGGATAATTGCCTGATTGGGTGAAAGGGGATCCCAGAGTTCTCCGTGGGCGAAAGCATCGGCCACCAGATCGGTTCGTTCCCGTAGTTGACTAGAGATCTGTTCCGGCGGGATGCTGACCACACTGGCGATCCGGCTCAGTTCCATGATGCGAGGGGTATTCTCAAGAGCCAACACCCACTCTAACCAGTCTGGGATCCAGTCTGGAGGAGATGACGTTGAGGAACCAGAGGCTTCTTGGCGAGGCAGCACCCAGCAGTCGTACCATAGGGCCGAGCCAGAGGTGGGGATCACCACTTCGTAGAGAGGATAGTTCTTCTGGAGGGCAAATAAGTCTTCTGTCCAACCCACCGCCACCCAGCTGTCTCCCATCCTAAGGATCTGCTGATACTGATCGGAGGTGTAGCTCAACACTTGCTGATGCAGGGATCCCAGCCGTTCCACCAGTTCAGCATCATCGGCGTCGATCTGATCGTTGTAGGAGCGGCCCAACGATTTCAGCGTCAGTCCGATCACCTCACGGGGATGATCGGGCAAGGTGATGCGCTGGCGCAGCTCTGGTCGCCACAGATCAGCCCACTCTCGGATTGGCTCATCCACACGCCGTCGATGGTAGGCTATCGCAGTGGTACCCCATCGCCAGGGAATGCCCCAGGTTTGCCCCTGCCGTTGAGTGGCCTGTTGCCAGTGGGGATCCAGATTGGTCCACTGCTGGGGTAGCTGCTCAGCGGTAAAAGGTTGAAGCAGGTTTTTGGCAATGGCCTGATCGAGCCAATCGGATCCCAGGAGACTGACCCAGGGCTGGGATCCCGGTTGTTCTAAAGCCTGAAATAGCTCAGAGCGATTGTCCATCTGGGTGGGCCTCTCTCTCAGCTGATGCTGGCGGTCGAAGCTCTGGATTAGGCTGTTGGGCATCATCTGACGCAAACCCCGAATTGGGGCCGCCCGCACCGGACGTCCACCACAGCCCGTTAGCCCCCCCCAACCCATCGCCATGCCTACAGCAGCCCAAGATCCCTGACGTAAGACTTGTCGCCGTGAGTAGCTAGGCATCGACATCCCTATCTAGATAACGCTCCACCAATATCTGAGCCACGATATCATCAATCGGCTGAGGTGGTGTCCGCATTCCACGAGGGAGCAGACGATCCCAGCCCCGAGGGGGATGATCATCCCAATAGCGATAGCGTGCCTGTTGAGAGCTGAACCGCTCATCAACCAAAACAATCTCGTGCTCAGGCCAGGCGGATTGGATCTTTTGTCGCCAATAGTCTGACCGAGTCTGGTTGCCCAAGATCAGCCTATCGACAGCAACTTTTGCCAATAGGATCCCGATTTGTTCGAGTAAGTGATCAGATAAGACGATCTGTCGCTCTACCAGATGCCGATCGGATCCCACAATTGCCAGCCCACACTTATCTTGGCCCGGATCAATTCCAAGGTAATAGAGACTGGTGGGGTGAGTGGCAGAGGTGCCGGGATCCCGCTGTGTCATAGCAATGGCTCCAGACGCAAGAGTGATCCATTCGGATCGTCGGTCAGCAGATACAGAAACCCATCCAATCCAGTGCGGACATCCCGAATGCGGCCCACTTGTTGATCCAGTAACCGCTCGTGGCCGATCACCCGCTCCCCCTCCATCTGCAACCGAGCTA
>JBHJNR010000280.1:0-8077 GCA_050330615.1 Cyanophyceae cyanobacterium | reverse complement strand
TGGCTGCAAGATAGGGCAGATGATCCCTTGTTGACGAATGGGATCCCTGGGATCGTTGGAGATCAGCTGCTGCAATTCATCTTTGAGGGTGAGCAGTTGTTGGACTTGCTGGTCAATCTCAGAGATTTTAGTCTGCACCTGCTGGCGAACATCTTCACAGGGCAACTCTCCCTGGTCGTGAATCTCAAGAATATGGCGAATCTCATCGAGGCTAAAGCCTAGCCGTTGTACCCGCCGAATAAAGTTGAGTCGGGGCACAACGCCAGGATCAAATAGACGGTAGTTAGAGGATGTCCGTTGGCTGGCAGTGATCAACCCTACGTCTTCGTAATAGCGTACTGTTTTGATGCCCAGCCTGGTTTGAGCAGCAACCTCACCAATTTTGAGCAAAGTGGAGCTTGAGGTGAAGCTTTGAATCATATCTCACCAAGATTTCTTAAGATACTCGGATCCCTCATTCATCCGTTTCTCTAAGCTACTCCACGTTTAGCGCAGCGAGGTGGGAAGGATGCCCATCTATAGGTTTTTTCTTACTCTCCAAGAGAGAGGGCTATTGAAATCCTGATTGAGCAAATAGGATCCCCGTTACTCATGCAGGAGGCTAGAAAGGGAGATGACATACATAGCTACACAAAGATTGGAGTCATTCAAAAGGCTGACTGGAATGCTGTAGGTAGGTACTGTTGAATAGGAATAAAACGACAAAACTCAAGGACTTTGAGGCATCATGGAAAGTCAAGTGTATGGATCCCTAACGTTTGCTGACTGAATGCCGTTTAATGGACAGGATGATTAACCCTTATTTGGAGTTAAAATAATGAGCAAGATCTTACAGGCAACCTACCACGACGGCAACTTAATCCTGGATAAAAAACTGGATGTGGCTCTAGAAGGAAAAAACTGACCCTGATTCTGATAGAGGATTCTGAATCTTCGGAGCAGGCGGATCGGAGCATGGTTGATGATGTAGAACGTAAACGGCGATTTTCAGAAAAACTCAAAACTTACTCGATCAAACTGCCCAAAGATTATAAATTCAATCGAGAAGAACTGTATGACCGTGAATGTTTTCATTGATTCTAATCTTTGGATTTATTATCACTCCATGAAGCCTGATAAGAAATTTGAAGAAACTAGAGATCTTGTTCTTGCGAATTTCAACTCAATTCCATCAGCACCCAAATTTTAGGAGAGCTTTACCATGTCTTGGTGCGAAAGAATATGGCTTCACAAGTTGATGCTAGAAAAGTTGTTGAAGATCTAACATCTGAATTTAGAACGATTACTGTTGATGTCAACCATGTTCTCGGCGCAATTGAGGTGAACATGTGATATGGCTACTCCTACTGGGATAGCTTGATTATTGCCACTGCCCTCCAGAACGATTGCAGCATTCTTTACTCCGAAGATATGCAGCATAATCAATTGATTGAAGGCAAACTCCGAATTATCAACCCGCTGATTTGAGGTGTTGGATCATGATTTCTCAACTAAAACCCCCTATTAATCAACGCATCCCGGCATCCCCTACTCAGATTGCTGGGTTCTGCCAACGCTGGCACATTATCGAATTTGCCTTGTTCGGTTCTGTCCTTCGCGACGACTTTCGCCCCGATAGCGATATTGATGTTCTTGTGACCTTTGCCCCCGACCCAGGCTGGAGTTTGTTTGACTGGGTAGATATGAAAGAGGAACTGGAAGGCCTGTTAGGGCGCAAGGTGGATATTGCTGATAAGGAAGGGCTGAAGAATCCCTATCGACGGCACGAAATTTTACGGACTCATCAGGTGATCTATGCCAGCAAACAACCGTGATGCCGGGTCACTGTGGGATATGGTTAGTGCCATTCACCGGATTCAAGAGTTTACGGCAAATCTGACCTATGAGGCTTATCTAGACAGCGCACTCATCCAGAGTGCCGTAGAAGAACAGCTTGAAATCTTAGGGGAAGGCGCTCGTAGACTGTCGGATGAATTTCGACAAGCCTATCCAGAGATTGACTGGCGTAGAATCGTTGGGTTACGCAATATCCTGATTCACCGTTACGACGAAATTCGCCAACAAACGATTTGGACGACTATTATCTCAGAATTAGAACCGCTACTTGCCCAACTGGAAATCTTGTTATCCTCATTGCCTGATGAATAATAAGAACGAAAGGAGATCTTAAATTATGAGTTTAGTCATTCCCGACGAGTTTCTGCAAACGGCACATATCTCAGCAGCCGATCTCAAGCTCGAAATTGCTATTCTGCTGTTTCAGCAGGAAAAGATCACATTGGGTACTAGTAGCCAGTTTGTAGGGATGAATCAACTAGAATTTCAGCGAATTTTGGGTAGTCGTAAAATCCCCATTCATTACAGCATTGAAAACTTCCGACAAGATCTCAGAACTCTGGAGGTAAATGACTGGCGATGATTGTGGTCATTAATACATCACCGATCTTTTACCTGTCCACCATTAGTCAGCTCGATTTGTTCTGTCAACTCTACGCTGAAATCGTGATTCCAACGGCTGTTTTCAATGAAATCACCCATGTGGGTAACACCGATGACAGTGCTAGGGTTGTGTCGACCTTAGGCTGGATTAAAATGCAATCTGCGACCGATCAAACATTTGTCAATACCTGAAGAGCCGAGCTTGATCCCGGTGAGGCTGAGGCAATTATTCAAATGTCGAATGTGGCTATGGTTCGTTATTCCGGGGTTGCATGATGCAGAACCAACGAAAATGTTGATTGACAACAAAACAAATGATTAGATCGTTTGCACTGTGTTTTTGCTAGGAATTACTTTGGCGATCGCCATGTAGAGATCAGCTTTTGTATACACCTCTAACGATAATCTGAGGCCGCATAACAAGACTGTCAGCCCCCCACCCCCACGGGATCCCGCTGTCAGAGTCAGGGATCCTCTTGATAAGCTGAAGCTAGTTTGTTCTTCTCAGCATGACCGCCGCCGCCCCTTCCTCCTATCGCTTTGATATCTTCCTGCGCTATCACCGGGCCCAGCGGCCTTGGGTACAGCGATTGGCAGAACGGTTGGATCGGGAGGGATTTCGGGTCTGGTATGACCGCTGGATGTTGCAGCCGGGGGATGATCGGCGGTTGGAATTGCGGGTGGCAATTGAGCAGTGTCGCTGGTTGGCTCCCGTGCTGTCGGAAGAGTTTGTGGAGGATCCCTGGCCCCGCGATGAACTTTACACGGGCTTTCCCCATGCCCCAGCTCGGCAAAATCTTCGCCTGTTGCCTCTGGTTTTTGAACCCTGCGATCTGCCCAGTCCGGTGGAACGGGCGGAGCGATATGTGGATTTTACCGGATCTGATGAGGATCCCATCTTGTTTGAGTATCAAGCCCAGCAGTTGATGGGGATCCTCGATCCCAAATTCAAGCCGCCGATGGACTTGCAACGGTTCCGGCTGCAAAACCGGATCACCCTAGCCAAAGATGACGAGGAGATCACCGGGTTTCAGTCTTTTGTTCGCTCGATTCAGGCGGCTATCACTCGGATCTCGAAAGGGGATGTGCTGGGGACGCCGGAGGAAGGGGCGCAACAGATCGCCGTCTTGCAGCTGATTCAACGGTTATTCCAGTGGAATACCGCCGATCTGCAATATGACCGGGCCGAGGAATGGCTGCGCAAAGGCAATGCCACGGAGGCGCTGGCCTCGCTGGATCGGGCATTGAATGCGGATCCCAATTTTGCCCAAGCCTGGGGACGACGAGGAGAAGTATTGGTCAGCTTGGGTCGCTATCGGGAAGCAATTGATAGCTACAACGGATCCCTGGCCATCAATCCCTACGATGAGCAGATTCGTCTCAAGGTGGCCCTGATCTTGGGGCGGATGGGACAGTTCAAGGCGGCGGTGGTCAACTATGACCGCGTGTTGGAAATGGATCCCGACTCTTGGGTGGCTTGGCACAACCGAGGGATCCGGCTATTGCAACTGGAGCGGCCTCGGTTCGCAGCCAGCAGTTTCAACAAAGCTCTGCGGCTAGAAAAGAATCGCGTTGAGTCGTGGATGGCGCGGGGATCCTGCCTGTATCAACTGAAGCGATATCCCTCTGCTGCCAGTACGTTTGCCCGAGCTGTGAAATTGGCACCACAAGATCCGGTGTTGTGGCGACTGCGGGCAGATGCCTTGCACCAATCGGATCAGTTGAAATCAGCGGTGGAGTGCTACAAACGTGCTCTTAAACTCAAGCCCAGGGATCCCTTGGGGTGGCACAACTTAGGGATCCTGTTGCTCAAGGTGGGTCGCTATCGACAGGCCAGCGATATGTTGGAGCGGGCCTTGCGGGTCAAGGATGATCAGGTGCAAAGTTGGCATGCCCGTGGCTTGGCCTGTCAAAATCTCGGGTATTGGGAGTTGGCCTTAGAACATTTTGAGAATGCTTTGGAGCTGAAAACTGACTATTTTCCAGCTCAATATGCACGGGTGATCGCCCTGCAAAAGCTAGAGAACCATGAAAAGGCTCTGGCCCAATTGGAGGAGATTTTACAAACGCGGCCTCAGAGCTTTGCCTGTCTCTATGGTCAGGTGACCAGCCTGCGCAAGCGAGGGAGTCTGGAGCAGGCGGTGACAGTGGCAGAGCAGATGATTGAGCTGGATGAGTTAGATGTGTGGGGTTGGTTGGCGTTGGCCCTGACTCGTACCGATCAAGGGGAGATGGAGGCCGCCGTGGCCGCGTATTCGCAAGCCTTGACCCTCAATCCCCAAGATGCCGTGCTCTGGAATAATCGGGCCTGGGTTTATGGTGAACTAGCCCAATGGGAGCAGGCCATCAGTGATGCCCAGCAGGCGGTGGGGCTGGATCCGGACAATGCCCCGGCTTGGCATACCCTGGGTCGGGCACAGGCCCAGCGGGGGGATATCACTGCTGCGCGGCAGAGCTACCAACAGGCAGTGGCGCTGGATGACAACTTTGACCGTGCCCGCCAAGACCTAAAAGAGCTGCCAGATCCCGTGGCGATTCCCCAAGAGATGCCCCAGGGATCCCAGGTGGAGGCAGTGATATCGCCAGGGTCAGAGTAGGACTACCCAAGAAGTCAACCTCACTGAATCCTCTCCCCTCTGGGCCAATCTTTTACCTCATCAGCCGCGTCTACACTAGATAGCCGCCCTTCTCCCTCACTAACCGCCGCCATGACTGCTCTACAACAGACTTCTTCTCCTTTGGCTGCCCTTCAACCCCGGCCCCAGAAGCCCTTGGTAATGCTGATCTTGGGGGGCTTGGTAGCGGGCAGCATTGCCTTGGCTACGTTTTATGGCTGGCAACAAGGGATCCTCCTGCTCGTGGGAGGGCTGTTTGGGGCGACGTTGTATCATGCCGGGTTTGGCTTTGCCTCCTCATACCGCAAGCTGTTTGTCTATGGGGAGGTGCGGGGGGTATTGGCCCAGATGGTGATGCTGACGGTGGTGACGCTGCTGTTTGCGCCCTTCTTGGTGACGGGACAGTTTGAGGGATCCCTGGCTCCGGTGGCGGTGCAGGCGGTGATCGGGGCACTCCTGTTTGGGGTGGGTATGCAGCTGGGCAGTGGCTGCGCCTGCGGGACGCTCTATGCCATTGGCGGCGGGAGCTCCATGATGCTGTTGACCTTGCTCACCTTTGGCCTGGGATCCTTTTGGGCCAGCTTGACCGGAGCTGCGTGGGCGGGTTTACCGCGTACCGCCGGGCCGATTTCCTTGGCGGCATCACTGGGCTGGGGGGGCGTTGGCATCCAGTTGGCGGTGATTGGACTCTGTGCGGCGGGGCTGTGGTGGTGGGGCCGTCGCAATGGTGAGGTGATGCTCTCGGTGGGACTTGGGGAGGACTGGCAGTGGCGGTCGCTGTTTTATGGCCCCTGGTCACTGGTCAGTGGCGGCATCCTGCTGGCGGTGCTCAATTTGGTGACGTTGTTGGTGGCGGGTCGGCCCTGGGGGGTGACATGGGGGTTTACCTTGTGGACGGCCAAAATTGCCCAGAGCTTGGGCTGGGATCCTGATAGCAGCTTCTTTTGGGTGCAAGACTTCCCCCGCACCGCCTTAGAAAGCAGCCTCTGGGGGGATATCACCTCGGTGATGAATATCGGCATCGTCTTGGGGGCCTCGTTGGCGGCCTCGTTGGCGGGCCGGATGTCGGTGCGCCAGCCCCCTTCCCGGCTGGGGGTGGTGGGAGCCCTGCTGGGCGGGATCCTGATGGGGTATGGGGCCAGTTTGGCTTTTGGCTGCAATGTAGGGGCCTACTTTAGCGGCATCGCCTCCACCAGTTTGCATGGCTGGCTCTGGATCGTTTTTGCTCTGATCGGGAGTGCCGTGGGGGTACGACTGCGGCCCTGGTTCCACCTTAGCAACTAGATCTCAGTCATTAGTCAGTCATTAGTCAGTCATTAGAAAGAACCGTGAGTAGTAGACCAGAGGACTTGATGCCAGCTTGACGAACAGGTGGATCCCGGTAGAAGGTAACAAGATTGCCCCTCCTCAGACTGACCAGCGCCCATGACAGCCCCTGTTGCTTCGGTTCCCTCTGTTCTCACGAACTCCATCGACATCAGCGCCATTGAAAGTCTCTTGGATGAGATGTCGCTGGAGGCCAAAGTGGGCCAGCTGTTCATGGTCTTTTTTACCGGAGCGGAGGTCTCACCTCACCTGCGCCGCATGATTGTGGACTATCAGGTGGGTGGTCTCATTCTCTACAGCATTGCGGGCAATCTCGAAACCCTGCCCCAGATTCGTCAGTTGGTGGCTCAATCTCAATCCCTGGCCTCCATTCCTCTGCTAGTCAGCATCGACCAGGAGGGCGGGCCAGTGGTGCGGCTTCCGGCTCCGGCCACTCATTTTCCCAGCGCCATGATGATAGCGGCCACGGGATCCCTTGATTGGGCTGGTCAGATGGCAGCAGCCACAGCCCTGGAATTACGGGCCTTGGGCATCAATGTCAATTTTGCCCCGGTGGTGGATGTCAACAGCAATCCCGCCAATCCCATCATCGGGATCCGCTCTTTTGGCTCCGATCCAGGCTTGGTCAGTCGGTTTGGGGTGGCCACCTTGCAGGGGTATCAACAGACCGGCGTCATCCCCTGTCCCAAACACTTTCCGGGGCATGGAGATACCGATCTCGACTCGCACTTTGGGTTGCCCACCATTCATCGTTCGGTGGCGGAGTTGCAGGCGATGGACTGGATCCCGTTTCAACAGACCATCCAGGCGGGGGCCGAGATGATCATGACCGCTCATGTGCAGATTCCAGCTTTGGCTGACAAGCCCGCCACCCTCAGCCCCGATATTTTGCAGGGATGGCTGCGGGAACAACTGGGCTTTGAGGGGGTGATTATCACCGACTCTTTGACGATGGGTGCTCTGTCAGAGTCCTATCCGCCAGCCCAGGCAGCGGTCATGGCATTTTGGGCGGGCTGTGACATCCTCTTGTTCGGAGCCGACCGAGGCTTTGGCCCCGAGGTGCAACCCTTGGCCTATGAACACCTGCTGGAGCTGGTCAAACAGGGATCCATTCCCCTGGAACGGCTCGATCAGTCCGTGCGCCGTATTCTGGCCCTCAAAGCTCGGTATGGCTTGCTCTCAACCGAAACCCTGGCCTCATCGCCACAGCCCCCGCTGGATGTTATTGGATCCCCCGCTCACCAAACTCTAGCCCTAAACATCGCCCGTCAAGGCATCACCGCAATCGGGGATCCCTGGGTTCCAATCCAACTGGCGCAAAGTCTTCTGATTGTCTTGCCCAGTGAGGTGAGTCATCTCCAGCAGTTGTTTCGCACCCTCTATCCCCAGGCCACGCTAGGACTATTGGCCGCTGAAGATGAGGGATCCCAGACTCAAGGCTTGGCGACTCTAGCCCAGACTTATGACCACGTTATCGTGGGGCTTTGGCAGGTGGCCCGTCACCCCAACCAACTCAACTTGATCAACTTGATGACTAATGGGATCCCCACCCAAAACTGCCTCTGGCTGGTGATGGGATCCCCTTATGATCGTCTCTATCTGGCAGAAAGCAGTCGGGCCTTGATCCTCTATGGCCTCACCCCTTCCACCCTGACGGCTATGGGCGAAATATTGACATCCTCCCCGGCCTTTAAGGC
>JBHJNR010000279.1:0-22189 GCA_050330615.1 Cyanophyceae cyanobacterium | reverse complement strand
GATCCCTGGACTGTGATCAACGTGACGCTCTGGGCAGGCTGCTGGTATGCATCCCTATTAGCTATTAGTAAAGAGTGGATCCTTGGCGGGCTGGGAGGTCGCGGTCGTATTGGATCCCGTCGATGGCATTGTCGGTTAGGGCAGATAGGATGGTGCCCGCTGAAGGAACTGTCTTGAGCAGATCGGGGGGCAGGGGATTCCAGAGATTGGAGCGGACAATGGCTCTGGCGCACTGAAAGTAAACCGTCTCCACCGTCACCTCTATGACGCACTTGGGAGGTTTGCCCTGGACAACAAAGGTTTCCAGCAATTGCGGCGTGACCAAAATTCGCCCTCGACCATTGACCCGCAATGTTTCTCCCCGACCGGGAATCAGAAATAACAAGCCAATCCGGGGATCCCGGATGATGTTGCGCAGGCTATCGGCCCGATTGTTCCCCCGGCGCTCGGGTAGGTGCAGCGTCTGTTGGTCAGGGATCCCGACAAATCCGGGCGCATCCCCACGGGGAGAGGCATCCAGACCCTCGGGGCCAACGGTGGCCAAGATCAAAAACGGAGAGGCCCGAATCATCGCCTGGTAGTGGGGGTGAAGAAAGGGAATCTCTTTGTGAATGGCGGCGGGGCTGACCGGATCCAACAGCTCCTCCAGGGCGGCTAGGGAGTCGATCACCTGCTCAGGCTGATGATTAGGATTGGGCATCACCATTCCACCCGGTCTTGGATAGCAGCGATGCGGCTGGGGCCGATGCCGTTGACCCGATCCAGATCTGCGAGGGAGGAAAAGGGACGGGCGGCAACAATGCGCTCGGCAATGACGGGGCCGATGCCCGGTAATTGCGTCAATTCCTCGGCAGAAGCGGTGTTGAGGTTGATCAGCTGGGATCCCGCCAGGATGGGGTTGGGGCAGTCGGTGGCTTGAGCCTGGGCTTGTTCGCTGAGGCGGCGGGAGGGGCCAAAACGGGCGGAGACGATCAATCGCTCAAACTCGCGATCTAGATGGGCGGTAACGATGGGATCCCGGATGATGAGCAGAGCCTCGTCATTCGTCTGATTGGCGGCTGTCGACCAATTGTGGGATCCCGTGATCAGGGTGGCTTGGGGGGTGCCCGCATCCAGCAGTCCAAACTTGTGGTGCAGCTTGTCGGTGCGGTGGAGCTGTGGGATCCCGATGGTGTCGATGATCGGGTCACTCCAGATTTGGCGATTGGGATCCAGCAGGCAACCGTCCCCTAGAGGAGTTACCCCCCACATGTCGAGGGTGCGGCTGTAGTCCCGATAGGCGAAGCCCGGATCAAACACCCCTCGAATCGTCACATTGCGGTCGTGGTGCATCCGGTGCAGCTTGTTGGCGATGCCGGAGTCGGTAAAGACAAACAGAGCCAGGGCGGCACTGTGTTGGGCTTGGCGTAGGGTTTCGACAATGGCCCCATTGCTGGTGTCTGCGTAGGGTATTGAGCGACTGGCGGGGGAAAAGTGGATCCCCACCGTGGCATTCCCCACCTGCACCGTTTGGATAGGTCGTTCGGGCTTTTGGACGCCAAACAGACTATCGGGTTGCCCGCCGGGGCCATCTCCCCACATCAGGTCAAATTCTTGAGAAAAGATGCCCGCCACTTGGGAGCTGGCGATCAGCAGCATGTGATTGGCGTTGCCCCGACTCAGATCTTCGCCAAAGTCTCCGTGAATATCTGACAGGGTGAAATTGGCGGATCCTGTCACCAGCTTTTGGCCGTCGATCAGGATGAATTTGTGGTGCATCAGGCCGCTGCCCGCCGAGCCATCCGCCGTATCGTCAATCCACGGGATCCCGGCGTTGTCCATGATCTGGTAGACATCTCGGCTGGCGATCTCATCAGGAGCTAGTTGCCCGTCCCGATTGACATCGATCAGGGCGATATATTCCTCGATTTTGACTTCTTCCCGTTCTGAGAGTTCGGGTAGCTCGGGATCCTCGGCAGGGGCAGTGGCGATCTGATCCCAAGGTCGAACGTAGGTGTTTTCGGTGATTACCCGCACAGGGATCCCGGCGGCTTGTTTTTGGGCCAGGGCTTGGGCGATCAGGGGCAGGTTCAATTCTTGAATCGCCATGTCGATGGACTGCTGGGCGGAGCCGATCTGATCGAGGATAAATTGCTCTAGGTCGTCTCCGTGGCGATAGATCTGGCGATAGGGATCCGTGTAGGTGTTGGCTTGGGATTGGTTGAGATAGACCTTGATTTGAGGGTGTTGGGGCAGCGGATCCAGGGTCTGCAATGGCTGTTGCTGGTTCACCAACCCCAAGGGTGTGTCGGGGCTGAGCCGGGGGCCGACAATATAACCGATGCCCACCAGCACCAGCAGGATGACAGCCCAGGGAATGTATTTCTTCCAGCTACGCATGGGGATCCCTCTCTAGGCGTTATCTACCGTATTTGCTCATATCCAATTGACTCACATCGATTTGGGCAATAGATCATCCAGGCAAAGTTGCAGGTTGGGAAACAGCGGTGATTGAATCAACTGTCCCAGACGGTACTGTTTTTGTTGGTAGTCTCCGGCCTCTAGCGTGCAGAGGGTCAGGACAGGTTGTTTGGGTCTGCCAATAAATGCGCTGCCCCCCAGCCCCCGATAGTCGACAATCCAGTATTCCGGGATCCCAAAGAGGGCATACTCGTCCACTTTGCGGGCGTAGTCATTTTCCCAGTTGGTGCTGACCACTTCGGCAACTAGCTTGACGGTCTGACTCAGGGTGATGACAGGTTCTTGCTGCCACCGAGGTTCATCGGCCAGCAGCGTTTCATCCAAAATGATCAAGTCTGGACGGCGGGCTGTGGCGGCACTGGAAAAAGGGCGAATCAGACAGTTGCGGGGCAGGATCCAAGGCTTTTGGGCTTGAGTAATGGCCATCCCTAAGTACAGTGCCAACTTGCCAGCGACAACTTCATGAGGGCCGGTGGGATCCATGTCAATCAGCTCCCCATCCGCTAGCTCATAGCGAATATCCTCACCATGTAACGAGAGAAATAGGTCAAAGGTTAGGGCTTGAGTATAAGTCATGAACTGATAAGCCCTAAGCAACGGCAAAGCCAGTATGGGGTCTCAAACTTGGATGCCGAAAACCAAGGACAATATCTTTTGTTGGGATGCCAGCCTCCACTAATTCAGGTGCAACTCCGTGTTCTGTATCATCGGTTTGGATCCAGACTTTTTGCTCAATAAGACTAATATGAATAGGAGTTGTATGGATGTACTGATCTTGGATCCAGCCCATCTCAACGAGTAAATATTGACCTCGCTGATCATCAAACACGACTTGGCAGCGGGAACTGTCTAGTGCAGCATTCACATAGTCAGCATAGTCCCGGAGGACTTTTTTGATGAGACGTGTATACTCTTCTAATCTGGGATCCATTTTTCAATGACCTCCTGATCATGATTAAAAACCATCAGCCCTTGTCGTGATAGATATCCCTCGCTGCCATATTTCCCCCAAAAGGGATCCCCAAGCCTCAACCCAGGGATCCCTACTGTTTGTCGCTCAACCGATTCCCCTTACCCGATCAACCGAATCGCCCTTCCACATAGTCGCGGGTGGCTTCTTGGGCGGGATTGTTGAAGATCTGCTCGGTGGGGTTGAACTCCATCAGTTCCCCGATGCGTCGGTTGTCCTGCATTTCCACACTGAAGAAGGCGGTCATGTCGGAGACACGGCTGGCCTGCTGCATGTTGTGGGTGACGATGACGATGGTGTACTGCTGCCGCAGCTCCTTCATCAGCTCTTCGATGCGGCGGGTGGAGATGGGATCCAAGGCTGAGCAGGGTTCATCCATCAAAATCACATCCGGCTGGACGGCGACGGCGCGGGCGATGCACAACCGTTGCTGCTGACCACCCGACAGAGAGGTGCCACTGGCCTTGAGCTTGTCCTTGACCTCTTCCCAGAGGGCGGCTTGCTTGAGGGAGGTTTCCACCACCTCGTTCATATCCACATCCATGCCCAAGACGCGGGGGCCATAGGCGATGTTGTCAAAGATGCTCTTGGGGAAGGGGTTGGGTTTTTGGAACACCATGCCGATGCGACGGCGGACTGCCACGGGATCCACATTGGGGGCGTAGAGGTCTTTGCCGTGATAGGTCAGGGATCCCTCGACTCGTGCGCCGGGGATCAGGTCGTTCATGCGATTGAAGCAGCGCAAGACTGTGCTTTTGCCGCAGCCAGAGGGGCCGATGAAGGCGGTGATCTGATTGGTGGGAATGCTCAACGAGACATTCTTGACCGCGAGGGTTGTGTTGTTGTAGTAGACGTTGAGATTTTTGACATCAAAGACGGTTGCGGTCGTAGTCGGGGCTTGCATAACGTTGCTCACTTGAGTCTAGGGTGAGTTGATGGGCCAGAAAACAGGAAATGAAAGCTGGGGATCACCGCTTTTGGCGACCCACCACAAAGCGGGACAACAGACTGACCGACAGAACAATCGCCAGCAGCACCAGCGAAGCAGCCCAAGCCAGCTCCCGTTGAGCTTCATAGGGCTGCTTGGCGAAGGTATAGATCATCACTGGCAATGTCGCCACCGCCCCCCGGATATCTAGAGAGAAGGCGACGTTGTTGAAAGCGGTGAACAAAAGTGGTGCCGCCTCCCCTGTCGCCCGTGCCAAAGACAAGATTAAGCCCGTAACAATGGCTGGAGCCGCCGCAGGCAAAACGATCCGCATCGTGGACTGAAACCGAGTGGATCCAATGCCAATCGCCCCTTGGCGCAATTCCAACGGCACCAAAAACAGGGCTTCTTCAGTAGAGCGGATCACAATTGGCAACATCAATACCCCCAGCGCCACTCCTCCCGAATAGGCAGAAAAGCCGCTGTTTCGCACCAGAATGGCATAGGCAAACAGACCGCTGATGATGGCGGGCACCCCTGTCAGCACATTGCAAGAAAACTTGACTAGGTAAGCAAGCCGCGTTCCTCGACCAAACTCCGCCAAGTACACCGCCGCCAATACGCCAAAGGGAAAGCTCAAGGCAGCTGCAATCCCCAATACTAACAAACTACCTACCAACGCATGACCAAAGCCATAGGCTCCATCGGTCAGATCTCGACCTGGGGGAGGAAAGCGGGTATTTAGGAAAGTGGGGATCGATAGCGAACTAAATCCCTGTCCTGCCACGTCCCACATCACCCATAACAAGGGCAATACAATTGCCACTACACAGGCAATGCACAAAATCGTCAGCACTCGACCAAATATCTTGCGCTGAAGAGGGATCCTCATCTGAGACTCATTATCGGTAGAAAAGCTTGTCACAACTCAGTCCTCCTCTAGATTCCTGCGATTTCTAACAGGATGCTTACAATTTCCACATCTACAACGATCTTAAGGAAAAGATTCCAAGGCAATTTTGGCTTGATCCAAAACCATGAATTCACAAGCCGCTTAATTTATTCGACGTTTTGAAATTTGCGAATGATAATCTCGGCAAAAATGTTGATTACCAATGACAAAACCATCAACACTACCCCCGCATAAAGCAAGGCAGCAACCTGAAGTCGCCCTGCTTCGCCAAACTGTGAGGCAATCAAAGCAGTGATGGTATTTCCTGGCTGCATTAGCGAGACACTGATCCTATTGGCATTTCCAATTAACAATGCAGAAACCATCGTCTCCCCTAAAGCCCGTCCCATTCCCAACATGATGGAACTAACAATTCCGGAGAGTCCTGCCGGGATCAGCACCCGCAAGATCGTCTCCCAACGGGTGGAACCCAAGGCCAGGGAGCCATCTCTCAGCTCACGGGGCAACGCCTGAAAAGTACTCCGAGTGATGGAGATGATGATGGGACTGATCATAATTCCCAAGATGATTCCCACCAACAGCAGACTGGGGCCACGTGGGGCTGCCCCCCCCAGGAGGGGAATGAAGCTGCCCAAGGTTGCGTTGATGAACCGAAAAGGCTCCCGCACCGCAGGCACCAAAACTAACAAACCCCACAGCCCCAATACCACGCTGGGAATCGCCACAATCAGCTCGATTGCAAAGGCAATGGGCTGAACCACCCAATTGGGGGCAAAGTCTTGGCTTAGAAAGATCGCTGTTCCAATCCCCAGTGGGATGGCAAAGACCAATGCAACTGCTGATGTCATCAACGTGCCATAAATCTGGGGCAGGATCCCGTAGATATCTTCTACCGGGTTCCATCGGGAATTCCACACAAAGGATAGGCCAAACTCTTGGATGGCAGGCAAAGCAGATTCGACGGTTTCGCCAATCACCCAGACCAACAGGATCCCGGCCAAAACAGCTAATGCCAGGGTTCCTCTGACGAAGCTGATGTCGATGATCCGCGAGGGGGTGGATCTCTTCTGAATATCTGTCAGTGTGTTGAAGTGCTCTGGGGTCGCCGAAGTCATAGGGCTCTCCTGACTAGTAATCGCAAACGTTTTAACCCGGTTGGTGGCAGAGGAGTGAAGACTCCAAATCCGAGAGGAGCGTGACTACCGACAACCAACACTGTCGATGGTAAGGGTTATTTGTGTTGTTTACACGGGACAATACAGAATAAGTCCCAATTTTCTGGTCAGCCATCCCTCTATGCTTGAACTTTCCTGGCAAATCAAAAAATCAGACTGTTAAAGTTTGGGTAAGGTTCTAAAAATAGCAAAAGTCAGCAATCAGCCGAGGGGAAATCACTCGAAACTGATCACCGACAATATTATGTTAAATCACATCAAATCGAAGGCTTGGGACGCTAAACCCAGGAAGACGTTTCTCTAGGCCAGCATCCCAGAGCTATCCTCAATTGGCAGTGATGGCATCTAACTCGGCATTGATCCGATCCACCACAGAAGGAGGCATCACCACGTAATTCAGCTCTTCGGCCAAGGCGTTACCGTCAGCGGATTGTGTCCACTTCAGCAGCTCGCGCAGGGCTTCCAGTTTGGCGGGATCTTCGTAGTTGCGATAGACCATCACCCAAGCCAAGCCGACGATGGGATAGTCTTCAGCCCCTTGGGGATCTGGCACTAAGAGTGCGAAGTCTTCGGGGATCTCGGTATCAAGGGCAGAAGAGGCGTTTTCTAGGGTGGCTACCACATAGTTGCCAGCAGCGTTCTCAATGGCAATGGTGTTCATCTCCTCAATGACGGCGTAGGCTTGGTTGACATAGCCGATGGCTCCTTCCTCAGCAGCGATGTTGGCAGCAACACCTTCGTTACCCTCACCACCGATGAATCCGCCGGTCTGAGGCCACTCTACAGATGTGCCCACGCCACCTTCCCACCCTTCGCAGACTGCGTTGACGTGGTTGGTGAACACAAAGGTGGTGCCGGAGCCATCAGAGCGATGCACAAAGGTGATGGGTAGATCTGGCATGGTCAAACTGGGGTTTTCGGCTTTGATGCGGATGTCGCTCCAGTTGTCAATTTCGCCAGTGACGATACCGCAGTAGGTTTCGCGGCGCAGTTGCAGTTCTCCGTCGCCAATGTCAGGGATATTGTGGGCAAACACGACCGCGCCACCGACGATGGGGAGCTGCAAAGGCTCGTAATCATAAGCAGCCACAAAACTCTCGAAACGGGCGGTGTTGTTTTCGGCGTTCATGGGCGCTTCAGAAGCACCAAAGTCTACTGTGCCATTGATGTATTGCTCCAGGCCAGCACCACTACCCACAGACTGATAGCTGACTTGCACATTGGTATCCACTGTGGTGGAGTAGGTGTCGAACCAAATCTGAAAGACAGGGTTGGGGAAGGTTGCACCCGCACCACTGATGGCAACGGTTTGGGCTTGGGCAGGAGCCGACACCGTGGCCATAGTTCCGGCAGAGAGGGCCACCGCTGACATCAGCAAGGCGGAACGGAGGTTAGTCATAGATGATTCACTCTTGATGAGGTAACAATTGCAGAGTAAGGGATCAAGGTTAAGCCCATTTTATTAAAAGTTTAAGAACAGGTTAAATTGAGGATAAATAATGGCTAAATCGAGAAATTAGTATGAAAAACTCATTTTTATCTAAATGACCCATCAATTCTAGTTTCTGTATTTAGCTTCTGCCAGACTAGACAAGACTTTGGTGGACTTCTTCACTAATTTTTGACATATAAAAAAGCCTCCCTCTATCAAAGAAGGAGTCCAAAAAGTTAGCAGCCCGATACCAGACCTAAAGGGCCTAGCAAGAGATTTTATCGGGCAATGGATCCGTCGATCACTTGCATTCGATCACAACATCACCCACCAGAAGACTGCAAAATTGTCCCTAGCCCTACCGGAAGCCAAATGGCCCAAAGACTTATGGAGAGCGGGATCCCTGGCTTTTGAACAGGATCGGGGTGCCATACTGTATCCCATGACGCGGACTGTCTCAGAGAGTTCCCCGGTGGTGCGACAGGTTGGTGATGTTGATAGCAAGAGGGTGTAGAAAATGGCTGGTCTCACAGATCGAGTGATGATGGCAGTTTGTGGGCTGGGGGTGCTGGTGGGCATTTTGCCGCAGCCACTCTGGGCACAGGGATCCCCATGTCCTGACGATGGTGACATCCTCGCCGCTGTGTTGACCCATTTTGATCGGCCTGATCTCGATCGGGCGGGCTTCGTCACCCGTGATGAGGCGGGCTGTGTGGTGGATATCTTTTGGGATGGGCAAGCCCTCCAGGGATCCCTGCCCCCCGAATTAGGCAATTTATCCCAGCTACAAGGACTTTCCCTCAGTCGCAATCAGCTCAGCGGTGGGATCCCGGCGGAACTGGGGGAGCTGAGTCAGCTGCAAACCCTGTTTTTGGACTACAACCAACTGACGGGATCCCTGCCCCCCGCATTGGGAGATTTATCCCAGCTGCAAGGACTATTCCTAGATCACAACCAACTGAGCGGAGGGATCCCTCCTGAGTTAGGCAACCTCAGCAAGCTAGAAAACCTGATCCTGCAACACAATCAGTTCTCCGGTGGGATCCCGGCAGAACTAGGGGAGTTGACCAGCCTCCAGGGACTGTTTTTGAGCCATAACCAACTGAGTGGAGGGATCCCGGCTTCTTTGAGTGGGATCCCAGGGTTGCAGAACCTCTATCTGGATCACAACCAACTGAGCGGTGGGATCCCTGGGGAATGGCTGGCGCTGCGGGACTTGGTAGATCTGCGGCTGAATGACAATCAACTCAGTGGCGAGGTGCCCCCACCGTTGGCTCAACAGCTGGTGATGCTGATGATCGATAACAACGAGGGGCTATGCGTCTCGGCGGATTTGGCAGAGCAGCCCTGGTACACCGATGACATGGCCTGTGGCGAGTGATCTGTGGGAGTGGATGCCATGAACTTACCCCCATCAAGTTATTGTGTAAGGCTTGTACTCCAAAGCATAAACCCCAACCGGAGCCCAACCCCAACACCTACCCAAATCAGCGTCACCCGCCGTAAAAGGTGCAGACCATCCCTGACCACAGCCGGATCGAGTGGTCGACCAGGTCTTCCCAGCAGCGGTTTGACAGTAGGGATCCCTTGATAATAGTTGAGTCCCCCCAATTGAACTCCCAAAGTGTGGGCAAAGGCAGCTTCGCTCCAGCCCGAATTGGGACTGGGATCGGCGAGAGCATCCCGGCGACAGGCCTGCCAAAAGCTAATGGGATCCGGTTGCATCAGAGCCAAGCTCAAAACTGTCAGACGGGCGGGAATCCAGGTGAGAACGTCCTCGGTGCGGGCGGGAATCGTGCCCAGATAGGTATAGGGATCCCGGCGATAGCCCACCATCGAGTCGAGGGTGCTGACGGCTTTATACGCAAAGGCCAGCGGTGCGCCCCCCAACAGGGCAAAAAAAAGCGGTGCCGTGGCTCCATCGGGGGTGTTTTCTGCCACGGTCTCCACTAAGGCTCGACAGATCTCTACGGCATTCAAGCTGTCAGTATCGCGCCCCACATAACGGCTGAGCTGTTGGCGGGCTTCCTCCAGATTCTCCTGTTGGAGGGGTTGCAACACCTCCTCAGCCGCCCGTCGCAAACTGCGCCCCCCCAAGCAACTGGCCAACAGAATGATATGCACTACAGTCCCCAGCCAGACATGGATCCCAGTGGCCACCGCAATCAAAGCCCAGGCATAGCCGTAGCTGCCCAGCACCAACCCAATCGTTAGGGCGCCGCCCTCCAGCCGCTGTTGCCAAGGCCGTGATCCAGAACGCAAAATCATCCCCTTGCCGACGTTGATCACCGCTCCCATCGCCTGCACC
This sequence comes from Cyanophyceae cyanobacterium, assembly GCA_050330615.1. Lineage (GTDB taxonomy): Bacteria > Cyanobacteriota > Cyanobacteriia > Thermostichales > Thermostichaceae > JAAUUM01. Next base: position 12,003 of record JBHJNR010000279.1, on the reverse strand, counting down.
GGATGGTACCAAGTCCAGGGATCCCCCAGCAGGTAGTCCAACCCCAGGGATCCCAGTAGAACGATCACAGTCGGTGGCATCAGCATCAGGACAGGGGCAGATCGCAGCTCAATGCCTGAGACTTCTGGCTAAATTGCAGGTTTTGGCTGTAGTCAATTGGGCAGTCGATCACAGCGGGCACTGATTGAGCCAGAGCTTCCTCTAGGGTGGGAATCAGCTCAGCCGCAGAGCTGATCCGATAGCCTTTCAATCCCATGCTTTCCGCCAGTTTGACAAAATCAGGATTGCCAAACTTGATGAAGGCGGATTCGCCAAAATGGTTGTGCTGCTTCCACTCGATCAGCCCGTAGCCCCCATCGTTAAAGATTAGAGTCACAAAGGGAGTGCCCACCCGCAAAGCGGTTTCTAACTCCTGGCAATTCATCATAAAGCCCCCATCTCCCGTCGCTGCCACCACCTTGCGGTCGGGATAGACCAACTTGGCGGCTAACGCCCCCGGAATCGCGATCCCCATCGCCGCAAACCCATTGGAGATCAGGCAGGTATTGGGCCGGTCGCAGTGGTAATGGCGGGCGATCCACATCTTGTGGGCTCCCACATCCGAGATCACAATGTCATCGGGCCCCATGACTTGGCGCAGATCGTAGAGCAGCTTTTGGGGCTTGATGGGAAACTTGTCATCTTGAGAGTAGGTCTTGTAATCAGCTCGGATCGCAGCTCTGAGACTGAGAGCTTGGGGATCCGGCTGATCGGAGCGGTCGGCGCGGCGCAGGATCTCCGTCAACGAATCGGAGATATCCCCCACCACCTCAGCCGCCGGAATATAGCTGCTATCAATCTCAGCCGGGGTGACAGCGATGTGAATAATCGGGATCTGCCCCTCAGGATTCCACTTTTTGGGGGAATATTCGATTAAGTCATAGCCCACCGCGATCACCAAGTCAGTTTGGTCAAAGCCACAGCTGACAAAATCTCGTTGTTGCAGCCCCACCGACCACAAGGCCAACGGATGGGTGTAGGGAATCACCCCCTTGCCCATAAACGTATTGACCACCGGGATATGCAGGCGCGTGGCAAACTCAGTCAAGGCATCAGAGGCTCCTGCCCGGATCGTGCCATTCCCCACCAAGATCAGCGGGTTGACCGCCCGTGAGATCAAAGCGGCAGCTTCATTCAGGCTTTGGTAGGCGGCATAGGTCTTCTCCCGTTTGTCCCGCCGTAACGGGGATCCCTGGGCTGGCATGGCCGCGATATTCTCCGGCAGGTCGATATGAACCGCCCCTGGCTTTTCGGACTGGGCTCGCTTAAAGGCTTTACGAACGATCTCAGGGGTGATGCTGGGCCGGACAATCTGGGCATTCCACTTGGTCACAGGCTCAAACATCGCCACCAGATCGAGATATTGATGGGATTCAATATGCATCCGGTCGGTGCCCACTTGCCCTGTGATCGCCACCAACGGCGCACCATCCAGATTGGCATCCGCCACCCCGGTCATCAGGTTGGTAGCCCCCGGCCCCAAGGTTGACAGACACACCCCCGCTTTGCCTGTCAACCGACCATAGACATCGGCCATAAACGCGGCCCCCTGCTCGTGGCGAGTGGTGATGAAGCGAATGGAGGAGGTTTGTAAAGCTCGCAATACCTCCAGATTTTCTTCTCCCGGCAGGCCAAAGATGTACTCCACACCTTCATTTTCAAGGCATTTGATCAGCAGTTGGGCGGTGTTGAGAGTGGCTGCTCTCTCCTCACCTGACACAGCTTGAGGATCCAAAGGTTGAGCGGGCTGAGAAGAAAGTGCCATCAAACAATACCCATTCACGAGTGAATACTAAAGAACGACCATTCCAGCTCAAGTTCAAGAGTCAAAGGGAAAAAATCGCCAGCCCATATCTTCTGGAATAAATCTCACCTGATATTCCAAGGTTTCCTCAATACGGGATCCATTGTTCATTTCAAAGGCTAGAGCCACACGCACAAAGGCTCGATTTTGTAGATAGCTGAGCAATTCTGTGGATCCTATCTCTACCTTGGCCACCGAATTCCACCAATCGAGGTATTCCTCATAGGTGGAGAGACGAAAGCTTGGATCCAGGCTATCCCAGCTAAAGGCATAATTCCGTTGATTGATGTTACGAAAGTATTGGATGACAAATTGGCGAGGACTGGGGGCTAACTGCCAAAACTCAGCCTTGGCATCCCAAGCCAAATAAAAGCGATTATCGGGATTGTCGAGGGTGGTGCCTGAGGGCCGGACAAACTCCACCTCTGCCTCAACCCAAACGCCATTATCGAGGGATCCCACCAACCGGGGTAAGTCATAGCTAATGCTGCTAAAGGACTGCCAAAAGGTGTCGTAGCTGTTGTAATCGCCCCAAAAGTTCTGAAAGCCAGGGGTCAAAAGAGTCCAGGCTGACCACGTATCATTTTGTTGGATTAGCTGAAAGTAAGTCTCAAAAGTCTGGAGGGCATCTTCAGCGCTAGCAGTGACGGCAGGTAAATCGAAACTAGGATCCTCGGGGTTAGGAACGGCCAAGCCATCGGGGGAGTCAGGCGGCAGATCAAAGAGAGAATCGGCAGTATTGGCGGAGGTTCTGTTACCTTGGGCTACCTCTGGTGTCACGTCTGTCTCAGAGCGAAGCAGCTCCAGCTCAAGGCCAAATGACGGGATCCCTTGACGAGACTGGGATCCCACTCTGAGGGTATAGCGGCCATCGCTGGGGATTTGTTGGCTGGTCAAGACCTGGCCTGCTGGATCCAACAGCCAAAAGCAGAGATTGTCCAAAGAGCGATATCTGACCAGATCTCCCACCTCTGCCTCAAAGCGATAGGCGACGGAGGATCCCGGTTGGATCCTTTCGCTAACTTGCTGGGGGGTGGTGAGATTGAGGGTGGGCACAATGGCCTGATTTAAGGGCGGTAGCTGGCTGGGACAGGCCTGAGCAGGGCCACCAGGTTGGATAATACGGCTACGCAGCGATTGAGAATGCTCCCCAAACTGAGACAGTTGGGATGATATCATCCCACAGCTGGACAGCAGGAACGGCAGGGCGACCCAAGGTAGAACTTTCATCGGGTTGAATGGTGCAAACGGAAGCAGCAGGGATCCCCCTATTCTGTAGTATAGGCAATTCTATAGATGCCTAACTCAAAACCTGCCTGGGTCTACTCTCTTGTGCTTGAGATAGAAATTACATTGAGAATAGAGTGGCTTGGCCTAACGAACTAGAAACTATTCAGGACATAAAGCATCGGATCTTGGTTATCTAGTTAGATTGCGAATACCACTATCAATATGCAAATCTGTGTTGCTCACAATCGCGAACTAAGCTGAGAAAGCTGCACTTAAATTTAGAGTACAGCTTATCTACCCTGCATCCTGCCCAGTAGATAGATCTCCGGCAAGGAGTACCACCAAGGAGCATTAAGGATTTGGGGCAAGTGTCCGATCAGCGGAGAGTGTGGGCTCTACGCTAGGAAGGTTGCCATATCGGAGTAATCCATACTCCAATCCTTCTGCTAGAGCGCGGCAGGATGCTTCGATAATGTTGGGGGAGACTCCGACTGTGATCCAGCGGTGATGGGCAGTGAGATGGTTGAACTCAATCAAGACCCGAGTTTTAGCGGAAGTGCCCTCTGTGCCATCCAGGATGCGAACTTTATAGTCTGCCAGTTGGATGTGTTGGAGCATAGGAAAAAACTCTAACAGGGCCTTGCGCATCGACTGATCGAGAGCTGCCACAGGGCCATTACCCTCCGCCACCGTCAGCCGCTCTTGGCCCTGAACGGAGATCTTGGTGACAGCGGTGGCCATCACGGTGGTGTCCGCTAAGGGATCCCAGTTTTGGCTATGCCAATCGCTGCGGGTGCCGACCGTGCAGGTGAAGCTGAGCATATCGAACCACTGAGGCCGCTGCTGCATCACTTCACGCACCAGTAGCTCAAAGCTGGCCTCAGCCGCCTCAAATTGGTACCCTTCCATTTCTAGCTGCTTCAGCCGCTCTAGAATGCGCCGAGCCACGGGATCCCCTTTTTCCATTGGGATCCCGAAGCTAGCGACTTTGGTGAGGATATTGCTGAGACCCGATTGCTCCGACACCACAATTCTGCGCTCGTTACCCACCTGCTCGGGCTGAATATGTTCGTAGGTAAGGGGGTTCTTTTGGACAGCGCTGACGTGGATGCCACCTTTATGCGCAAAGGCCGATAGGCCCACAAAGGGAGCATGATCGTTGGGGGCTAGGTTGACCACCTCGCTAACTGAGCGCGCCGTTTCGGTCAACAGCTTCAAATTCTCGGGGGGCAAGCAGGCATAGCCCAACTTCAATTGCAGGTTGGGAATCAGGCTGCATAGATTGGCATTACCACAGCGTTCGCCATAACCATTGATGGTGCCCTGAACCATAGTGGCTCCGGCCTCAACCCCCGCTAGAGCATTGGCAACCGCTGTCTCACTATCATTGTGGGTGTGGATCCCTAAGTCGGCTCCGCACAGGTGATGAGCTTCCGCCTGAACGGCCTGAGTAATCCGGGTGATGTCAGGGGGCAACGTGCCGCCATTCGTATCACAAAGCACCAGCCACTCCGCTCCAGCCTCAGCTGCTGCTGCCAACGTTTGCAAGGCATATTCTGGGTTGTAGCGATAGGCATCAAACCAATGCTCGGCATCGTAGAGCACTCGTCGGGACTGGGATCTGAGGAACTGGATTGTGTCGGTAATCATGGCTAGATTTTCGTCTAGCGTCGTGCCGATGCCTTCCGTGACATGGAGATCCCAAGACTTACCAAAGACCGTCACATACTCGGTGCTAGCCGCCAAGATAGCCAGCAACATGGGATCCCCAGCGGCAGCCCGTCCTGGTCTGCGGGTGGAGCAGAAAGCCACCATCTTGGCTTGCTCTAAAGGCTCCTCCTGAAGCTGCCAGAAAAACTGGACATCTTTGGGATTGGCCCCGGGCCAGCCCCCCTCAATAAATGGGATCCCTAATTTATCGAGCAACTTGACGATAATCAGCTTGTCTTCTACCGACAGAGCCAGTCCTTCTCGCTGCGCGCCATCTCGCAAGGTGGTGTCGTAGATGCTGAGGGATCGTCCAGTCATTAGATTTGGGGATCGTTGGGGATCGGTATAGGGAGTGAGGCTTGAGATGCGGAACCCGGGACTTGAACCCGGAAGTCCTTGCGGACACTAGAACCTGAATCTAGCGCGTCTGCCATTCCGCCAGTTCCGCAGTGTTAGCGATCTACAACAGTGGCGTATCAAGGGGAGGTGTGTCAAGGCTTGCCTCTGAGAATTATTCTGAGAATTATTCTGAGATTTGTTGGAAATTGTGGAGAGCTATGACAGACCAGAGGTGATGGTGAGTACCCTAGGAGCCCTGAATTCCCGGTGAAATTTAAGCCATTACCAAACTTCCCACTCATGAGCACTATTGCCTAGGGGAGTGAGTGTAGTAAATAAAATGCATTCACAGACGAAATGCTACACTTAAGATATGGGATGTCCGGGGAAACGATTTGGGCAGGTCTTCTGGTGACAAACCATCACTTTTTCCTGATCTTTTAGGGATCCCTTTCTTCGTCAGTCTTTTGTTGATTTTAATTGGGAGACAGCTATCGATGCCCGTTCAACATGACTTCAGAAAATTGGGGTGTGCGGAATGTGCTGCGGGTGCAGGACTCGGCTTTGACTTTGCCATGGCCTATCAACCCATTGTTGATCTTAGAACCCAAACTATATTTGCCCAAGAGGCATTGGTGCGCGGGCTCAATAATGAATCGGCTGGGAGTATTTTTGAGTCGGTTGATTGTAGAAATCGCTATCGCTTTGATCAAGCCTGTCGGGTCAAGGCGATTCAGGGGGCTGCTGCCTTGGGCATGACCTCAGCCCTTAGCATCAATTTTATGCCCAATGCTGTCTATCAACCTGAACTGTGTATCCGCACCACCGTAGAAGCAGCCCGAGAGTTTGGATTCCCGATCGATCAGATCATTTTTGAGATTACGGAAACTGAAGAAGTTGAGGATTTAAGCCATTTGCGAAATACCGTTGAATTTTATCAAAAGAGAGGTTTTCGGACGGCCATTGATGATTTTGGGGCTGGCTATTCGGGACTCAATTTCTTGGCTGAGTTTCGCACTGATTTTGTGAAATTAGATGGGGCTTTGATTCGAGATATTCATCTAGATAAAACCCGGCAGGCCATTGCCAAAGGAATTATTCAGATCTGTCATGATCTAGCGATTCAAGTGATCGCAGAATGTGTGGAATCACCTGAGGAAATCAAAGTCTTGAGAGATTTCGGGGTTGATCTTTTTCAAGGATTCTACTTTGCTCGGCCTGCATTTCGTTCCCAAGCTACTATTTCCCAAGCAGTCTATGATGCCCTCCGATAGAGGGCCGTGACTCATCTCTCAAGATCCCTGAGGTTGTATTGATATTGTGGTTGAGGGTGGCTAGAGCAGCATTAGCAGAATACCCGCTACAACTCCAATTACCACGATCACACCCGTCCAAAAGGAAGGATGGCTGGTCACCCGATCCCCTTGATTGGTATTGATCTCAGCCAGATCGATCCAGGGGGCAATGCCACGCCGAAACCAACCCTTGGCGGATCCGCTACGCCCGATCAAGGCGCTTACCTTGTTGGCTCCAAACAGGAAATTACCAATTGGGCCAAAGCGAGAGGCGTATCGCAAGAAGATCATGCCCGTCGAGTCCTGCATCTTGAAATCAGAGCCGAAGGTGTAACCCGCATTGCCTCGGCCAATCAGCTTGCCCTGAATCAACATCGGGATCCCCCGCAGTGGACTGGCATAGGGGTTGCTCATGGCTCGCAGAACGGTGATCTCTGTCACCGATGTAAGGCGGGGAAACATCACGGTCATCTGAATCATTTGACCCAGGCTAGCCCCCAGGATGATCGCGCCAAGGGGGATACTAATAGCTTGATGAGACTCGATGCCCCAAGCCGGAATTGTGAGTAGGAAGCCCAGAATTGCTCCCAGCCAGGGGGCATTCATCAAGGCAATATCCAGACCAAAGCCCCCATAGAGACGGCGTTTGTCCAGCTCTTTGCCCTTGGAGATCACCCGTGCCATATCGAATTCTGCCGGGATCCCGAGTTGTTCGGCATAGGTACTGAGGGCGCGGATGCGCTTGCCGGTGAGGGGATGGGTGGAATTGAGCTCCATCCAAGTACCCCAGGGGTTAAACATATCCCACAAGAAAACCTTGCCCACTTGATCGGGGCGCGCAGCCACCCGGTAGGCAGTGCCAGAGGATGTTGCGGAGCGAGCATCATAGATCCCCAATGCGCGGGTACCCTCCATCAACCGCCGCGACCGATTGGACTGATCTTCTGTTTGCTGGCGTTCTCCCACTTCCACAATGCCGAAAGCAATCTTGACCAGTGCCCGACTGAGGGCATTGGGGTTGCCGGTGACTTCGGCGGCAAAATGGTCAGCAAAATACTCCCGCACACGGGATAAGTACAGCAGCAAATAGGTGCCCACCAGATAGAAGACATAGGCCACCGTTGCAAGGCTCCGAATGTTGCGAGCTGCCTTGCTATTGCCCCGCACCCGATCCCGGATCGATACATAGATTAAATAAGTAATCTGAACCAAAGTTGAGGCCAGGGTCATGACGGCAAAGTCCCAATGCACGACATGCCCCAACTCATGGGCATAGACCGCCGCCAACTCGTCGTCGTCTAGATAGGTAAAGAGTCCCTCGCTGACCACCACACGGGCAGAATTGGGGAAGTTGCCATAGGTGAAGGCAGTCGGGTTCTGATCATCAATGATCCCGAGTTTGGGCTCCTTGAGTCGATGCTTGGCACAGACCCGCCGGATCATATCGGCTGTCTCAGGGCTGCGTCGGCCCACCTGAGCCAGATCGATCCAGCGGGTGCCATAGAGCCATCTTTGGGTCAAGTCCATGATCCAGGGGGAGATCATAAACATCAAAGCGTTGAAAGCCACCGTCAAGCCAATGGCAAACAGCAGCCAGCCCAATCCCAATCCTCCCTCAGAGGCGCTGCCCAGGATGGCCAAGAATAACACCAGCACCATGCCCCCCAGCAGAGACAGTGTCACCCCAGAGGCCAAGCCTAAATTGCCCGCCAGACTGGCGATTTTGAGGGGTATCCCGGCCTGCGCCGCCCGCCCAGCTTTGGGCAAAGGTTGATTGGCTGATCGCGGCGCTAAATTTGACCGTTTGGACTGGCTCTTGTCATCGCTATCAGCTTCCATCTCAGGTTGGCCAGGTTTGGCTCCCCCTACCTCGCGCATTGTCTTGCTGGGGTCGTAACAGTAGCGGCTCAGCCAAATGGTAAAGGTTCTGAGCTCGGTATCATCTAGCTCTCGAATCTGCTGCAGCCATCTCCCAACAGCGGGATCCCCTCCCGTTAGCTCAATGTGTCCCGTTGCCGGATCTTTGAGAAAGGTATCGAGTCTCGGTAGCAAAAAGGCTTGATCTGCCGTCGCCAAACCATCGAAGGCTCTGATCAGGGCGCCAATTGCTGTGGGAGGCTCAGGTAAGCTGGTGCGGATCAGCAGGTCATTGCGGGTGAAGCTATAGCTGGATAGATCGAAAGCTTCGTCGTGGCTGGACGGAGGGGGAGAGGCTGGGGAGCTGCTTGCTTCAAATGGTGTGGGCTCAACTGGTGTGGGCTCAGCTGGTGGAGATTCGGGCCTCTCAGCTACTATCTCGGATACCAGTGAGATCCGGTTCTGCCAATCGGGATCCTGTTGGCCCTTGAGGCGGCTGTAGAGCATGAGTGTGGTCAAGCCAGGATCCTGGAGGCTTTGCAGCGAGGTCTGGAACCAGCTGGCTAATGCTTCATGATCCACTGGCCCTAACTCGGGATCCCGGTTAATCATGATCATGATATTTGGGTCTTTGCGCTTGACCTGCAAGACCAACTGATCCGTTTTGAGGGCAGATTGCAACAGTTGGGTCAGTTCGGCATCAGTCATGGGGATCCCTCAGCGGTTGAGTCAGTCAAGGCGCATTTTGAACTAGTGCTGCAACAAAAGCCACAATTACAACACTAGATACCCATGATTTTGCACCATCAGGCGAGTGACCGGAAACCCCCAAGGTCGAGTTTTATTGGCATGTCGGGAATCTTAATGATTTCAACCCTACTGGCTGCTGGAGGCGGCACATCTAGAAGAGAGAAGTCCGAGCGTCACGGGAGAAGCCTGAAGGCTAGGCGGAAGGTTAAGGTCGAAGGTCTAGGATAAATGGGATATAGGTCAAGCCTGAGCAGTACAATCAGCACGGATATCGAAGGGGGAATCACAGTCCATGCCGCTACGCCAGCTCCAACGCGGGATCCTTGCTGTGCTGCTGATTATCGCCCTGAGTTTTGGGGGAATAGCGGTTTGGTTATTGACCCAAAGCCCTTTAACGCTGCTGCACACTCAGTCGCAGGCGCCCACCCTATTGGGCTTGGTACCTCGTTCTGCCACGGTTGTGGCGGCCATCACCTCCCCTCTGCCAGCGATCCAAGCCTTTCATCACGCGGCTGTGGATCCCGGCTACCGTCACCGCGCCCGTCATTTGTGGTCACAGGCTTTATCGGAGCAGGCCCCTGGACTGATTGGTGACTGGTTTCAACTGGGGGGATTGGATTTTGAGCGCGAAGTCAAGCCGTGGCTGGGATCCGAGCTGATTTGGGCCGAGATTCCCACCGGGGCGGACTCCCACTCAGTCACCATGTTGATCCTCTCCACACGAGATCTTGATCGCTCCAACTTCACCCTCAATCTGATCTGGCAACGGCTTGATCTGGCTGGGATCCCGTTTCACCTCAACACTTACAAAGGGGTGCAGATCTTGGCAACAGACTCCGGCTCCCCCTTGGCCACAGCCGCACTGGGGGATGTAGGAGTTTTGATGGCAGATGATGAAAGCTTGATCCAGACTGCCATTGACACCTGGCAACTGCCCTCGTTATCCCTGAGTACAGCCCCTGCCTATCAGGTCACCCGTCACTCGGCTGGAATCGGCTGGCTTTATCTCCATCCGGCTCAGGATGCTGATGTGGCGCTCAATCTTGGCCTGCGGGTGGCTTTTGACGGCTTACACCTGGAGACTGCTGCCTACGGGGTAGAGACAGAGTTTGAAGAGATTCAGACTGTCAAGACCCAAGATCTGCTCACCCGGATCCCTCAGACCGCCGGACTGATCGTGACGGGAAAATCCTTGGGATCCTCCACCTCTGTGGGGGACGCCGCCGCTAATCTTCCTGCTTGGTTGTCGAACAATGTCAGTGGGATCCCCATTGACTGGGCTAAAGATCTAACCGGATTGAATCAGGGGTATGCCCTTGCCCTGGTGCCCTCCACCTCCTCTAGCACCCCCAATTGGCTCTGGGTGGCTCATGCCGATGATCCCCAAGCAGCAACCCTATTGGCACGACTGGATCAAAAAGCCACTGCCGCAGGACTTCAGGTTCAACAGATTCCTTTGAGTCAGTCGAAATGGGGGCAAGCCACCGCTTGGTATGGCGCTGATGTCACCGGGCTTAATCCGGCGGTGGCTCTGCAATCTTCAGGGGATCCCACCTTAGTGGTCTTGGCCAGCGATCCCGCCCCTCAACCCATTCCCCTCACTCTCGATGGGTCAGTGACTGAAAAGTTGGTGCTCGAAGAAGGAGAATTCCCAGAAAGACTAAGTCCAGAAAGACTAAGTCCAGAAAGCCTGACTGGGGATCCCCTTTCTGATCTGGAGCCACCCCCGCCCAGCCTTCCAACTCCTAGTCCTACCCCTGTGCCCGTGGTCAAGCGACCTCCAGCCCTGGTGTATCGAGTGAAATCTGGGTCTGTTGTCTATCTGACCTCTTCGCTGCCCCTACTGGAACAAGCCCTCACCGGCCCAGGGATCCCTGCCTCTCGTGCCTGGAAACAAGCCAGTCGCCACTTGAGTGCGGGTGAACATGGATTGCTCTACGTCAACACCCCCATTGCTAAATCCTGGACAGGCTTCAAGTCTCTGCCCGTGGTGAATGGCCTTCAGAGCTTCGAAAAACTAGGGATCCCGGTGCCGACTACCCTGCTGTGGGGATTGCAGGAGACTCAGGCTCTGCCTTCCACTGCTCCCATCAGTGCAGGGATCCAAACCCAAATGGGCTCTGCTTGGTTGCACTACCGTTGAACTCATGACATGAGGGGGCACAAGGTGATGAAATCCTATCCTGCTCGCACCGACTGGGCAAACTCGTCTCCCAACCCAATCACATACTTCGACCATTCTCGATGAGCGCCACTGGAGACCATGCGGGTGATCTCAAAGTAGAGGCTGCTGTGGGGACGACGGGGGGTGTGCAAGAGTGGCATCCCGGCCTCACGGGGGGTGCGGTTGCCTTTTCTGACATTGCAGCGCACACAGGCACTGACCACATTTTCCCAAGCATCTCCACCACCACGGGATCGAGGCACCACATGATCAATGGTCAGATCATCGCCCGTGCAGGCGCAATACTGACAGGTAAACCCATCTCGATGCAAAACGTTGCGCCGAGTTAGGGGAATTTCTTTGTAAGGAACGGCCACATAATGCCGCAGTCGGATCACAGTGGGAAAGGGAATGTTGCCATAGATCAAGCGGCCATTGTGCTCCACTTGTTCGGCTTTTTCCTTGAGCAAAAGGATAATTGCCCTTCGCCAACTGGTGATGTTGAGCGGCTCGTACGAGGCGTTGAGAACCAGGACTCGTGTCATCGCAGGCTGTGGAGCGACGGATCCCAAAAGGTTAAGCAGATGCTAGCACAGGCTTTAGGAATGGGGGCTATCCCTTTCAAAATTGGAGTAATTCTCTATTGGAGATGGTTGTCTGCCGCTTCTCAAACGGTCAGACAGGATCCCTTTTCTGGAGCCAAAGGCTAAATCTCAAAAGCCAGCTAACAGACTATGCTTTTCACTCGTGGATTGAGTGCGATTCAGCCAAATCTGAGTGATAGGCTATCTGATGTTGGTGTGGGTTGAAAACGA